>DASURJ010001091.1:0-35872 GCA_036280115.1 Gemmatimonadaceae bacterium | reverse complement strand
TGGAGGAGGATGCCTCGGGCTGTCCGCGCTCGCTGCGCCCGATTTCGTAGGCGCGCGTCACGGCGCTGAGCTGTTCCATCGGCGACATGCCCGGACGGAGACTGTGGAGGAGTTCCGAGAGGGCGGGGTTTTCGACGGCGGTCATTTGGGGGTCCGTTTGGCCTCCACAGGCCTGTCTCAGCTCATACGCTGCGTTCTCGGCCCGAGCCTCCTCAATGTACGCCATGTGGTCGTTGTGTTCGATGTCCTCTGGGTCCATTTGGTCCTTGCGCTGTCATGACAGTTGTGGGAGCCTTGGTCAAGGATGAACGAACGGACGATGCTGGAGCGCGTGGCGAAGATGACTCGCGACGGGTACACGCTGGACGAAATCGCGGTCAGCCTGCGCTGTACCGTGCGGACCGTCAGTCGCTGGCGCGCGAGGGCTAAAGTCCGGAGCGGGAAGACCGTTCGCAAGAAGTGAAAGCCCCGCGACGCTTCAGCGTCCGGGGCCATGGCCGAACCTGATTGGAGATTCGACGATGACGATTTTTCACCAAGATTTTCTCATGATCAACCGCAAACTCTGGAACTGCAACGGCAACGCGACCGTTTCGCTGGACATGGGCGCGGCGGCGTACGCGATGGCGATGGTGGGTGAGTGATGGCGAATCGCAAGAGGAGGGTTCCGCGAAAGCTGGCAGGAGCGCGCGCCGAGCTGGACAAGGCCATCACTGAGTACACTGACCACTACTGGCAGGACGACGAGAACCATAAGACCGGGAACCGCGAAGGGCCGGAGCGCGAAGCCTTGCAGGTCGAGATCGATGCCTACGTTCGCGCTTGTGGAGGTGCGCCGTGAGCCTCGCCGCCCAAGTCCTCGCCCAAGTCGAACAGTCTCCCTGGGCAAACCTCGCGATGCTGGAGGCGGAGGCATCGCTCGCGTGGCGTCGTTTCGGGCCGCAGCACGTCGCGACGCGGAAAGCCAGAGCCGAGCACAAGCGCGCGATCCTCGACCAGATGCGCGCCATGCTCGACGCGAGACCCGACGACGCCAGGCTCGCCGTCTGGGCCCGTACGCTGGAGAGTGAGATTCGGGAGTTGGAAGCGTGACCCCCAAGCGCCGCTTCGCCGTCGGAACCGTCCACTACCTCGCAGGCGGTCTCGCGTTCGAGGTCGTCGCCCACGTTGTCACGAAGCGTGGGCGAATCGAACGGATCGAGCTGCTGTCATCGAGCGGGATGGCGCTCCTGCGCGTGACTCCGGAGTGGGCCAAGTTTCACCTGAGGAGCAATAGATAGTTATGGGCTGTGATATCCATTTGTTCGTAGAGAAGCGCGACGAGTCTGGCGCCTGGAAACTGGTCGCCGTGCGCTCGCCTTGCCACTGGTGCAACGGTTCAGGTCGCGACCGAGAAGACCGCGAATGCTACAAGTGCAAGGGCACGAAGGAAGTCCGCGGATACGACGACAGGGACTACCGAACATTCGCCGCGCTGGCCGACGTTCGCAACTATTTCGAGCCGGAGATCACGCCGATCTGCCACCCGAAGGGCTTTCCTTCGGACATGTCTCCGGAGCTGGATTCGATTCGCCTGGAGCGCGTCGCGGACGATGATGCCTTGGAGGCAGAGTACGGAGAATACTGGATCGGGGATCACTCCTATTCGTGGCTTACGGTCGCAGAGCTGCTGGATTACCAGCCAGGAGAGTGGCGCGAGTCGGCGGTGTTCTTCGCCAGGTTCCTGCCGGAACTGGTCAAGGTAGGCAAGCCGTCCGACGTGCGCATCGTCTTCGGGTTCGACAATTGACCTCCGCCGAACGCACCCGATTCGAAGCGAAGGCCGCCGAATGGCTCGAACGCGCGAAGGAACGCGAGCCGAGCGTCGCGCAGACGTACCGGACTTGCGCGGAGCAACTCCTCGCGATGCTCAAGCCGAGGAAGCGCGTCCGCAAGCACGCGAACGGGGCCGCGACGTGAAGTGTTCGCACGGTTTCCCGTACGGCTACTGCGAGGTCCTTTCCTGTCCGCACGTCCACCGCGTGACGGGCTCGGGCGGTGGCGCGAAGAGCACGGCGCCACGGGTCAAGCACTACACCTGCATTCGTTGCGGCGCGCTCGGTGCGTCGGTCAAAATCGAACGCGAAAGCGGAACCCGTGAGCGTCTTTGCCGCGGGTGCGCTTCGCTGAGGAAGACAGGATGATCTGCCTGAACATGATTGTGAAGAACGAGGCCCACTGTATCGCGAGGTGTTTGCGGTCGGTGAGGCCGTACGTCGATGCGGCGGTCATCGTGGACACGGGTTCAACGGACGAGACGTGCGCCATCATTGAGGCGGAGCTGCCAGAAAAAACGGTGCTGATTTTCAAGCGGCCGTGGACTGGATTCGGTCCGAACAGAACAGAAGCCGCCCGCCTGTGCAAACCATTCGCGGCGCAACATCCTGACGCGAAGCTCCTGTTCATCGACGCCGACGAAACGCTCAAGGTCACCGGAGATTTTTCACCCCCAGACGCCGACCTCGTAGTCGTCTCGTCGCAGTATCCCGAGGGCGTCGAAGGCACCGATCGCCTACTCGCTCGCGCGTCGATTCCGTGGGTGTTCGAGCCCATCACGCACGAGACGATCCGGCGCGCGGACGGGCTGCCGCTGAACGTCGTCCGGTGGGACGGCGCGCGCATAATCGAGCACAACGATTCGGCGCGGCGGAACTCGGGGGAGAAGAACTCCGAGGACGCGCGCCTGCTCTCCGAGTGGGTCAAGGACCACCCGAGGGACGAGCGGGCGTGGTTCTACTTGGGGCAGGCGCTCAGGAACATCGGAGAACTGGAAGCGGCCGGTGTGGCATACGTAACGTGCGTCAACTCGAACCCGACGCATGAGCACGCCTTCTTCTCGCTCCTATGTATCGGCCACATCGCCGCAACGATCGGCATAGACCCGCGCTTGGACTACACGCGCGCCTACGCCACAGATCGCGACCGCGCCGAGCCCCTCTGCTCACTCGCCGAGTGGTACATCGGGCGCGGCGACTTCCTCACGGCCGAGCTGTACGCGAGGCAGGCGTGCGCGCTCCAGGAGCCCGAGTACGGCATTTTCCTCGACCGTTCGGTCTACCGCTGGAAGCGCTGGAGCACGCTCGGCAAGGCCCTCTGCGGCGCCGGCAGGTTACGAGAGGCCCTCGAATTGCACTCCGTTGACCGAGGCGAGCCACCCGAGGAAAAGGCACGGATTGCCGCAGGAATGGCCTGGATTCGAGAGAAGCTCGGCGCGTGATTTGACGGGACCGCCGGCCGGGTAGCACCCTGGCCGAATGAGAAAAGCCCGCGAAGTCTTGAGCGTCACGCTCGAGAAGGCGATCCCGTGGTCCAGTAACGGGGGTTCCAAGATAGGCCGGCCTGAGTTCGAAATCGAACTGGGCGACCACTGGGTCGATTGCACCGAAACCGGGGGTAAGCGTCGGACGTTCTCCGTCCACGTCGATCGCGTCAAGTACGTCGAGTACGCGGCGGCGCCGGCCAAGGTGAAGGCCGCGTGACCGAGCGAATCCTCATCGAGGAGGGGGAGAACCTCGAGCCGCAGATCGACGCGGCCGAGGAGGCGGACATCGTTCGGGACATCCGTCGCGACCAGCGCTCGGATCCAACGGCGCACCTCGACGACTTGATGGATGAGCTGTACGGCGACCGGAACCAATCCCGGACGCACGACGAACCCGCTCCTCCGACGATGGCGGAGATCGACGCGACGGAGCGCGCCAAGCACGAGTTCCTCCGAGCGCTCGTCGAGTCCTGCAACAACGAACTCCGGAGCGCGGGGCTGGGTGCCACGGAATCCAGGTTCACGCACACGGGCTTTGCGGTCGCGTTCGTCGATCGGTTCTCGCTCACGTACGCGATCGAGCTGAGCTACGAGAACGCGAACAAGCTCGCCGAGCGGACCGACCGCGCGAAGTTCCAGCTCATCGTGGGCGCGATTTGCCGCGAGGCGATTGCGGCGCGCGACAGGCGGATCCCGATTGTCGGCCGAACCTGAACTCCGCGCGAACGGACTTCCCCGTCTGACCGTGGAGTCGATCTTCACGTCGGATTGGGGCTGCGGCATGAACGAGGGCCAGGGCACGCCACCGACGCCCGTCCAGATCGCGAACTGCCGCCTCCTCGACCGTGCCCCGCTCGACGGGCTCGGCGCGCACCCACACGTCGTTCGGGCGTACGGCGAAGAGCTGCCGGACTTCGGTTCGATGCTGCGCTCGCTCATGGTCGTTGCCGGCATCCGCTCAGCCAAGTCGATGATGATGAGCGCCTGCGCCATCAAGATCGCGCGCACCTGCTACGTCGGAGCACCGGTCAAGCCGAGCGACTCCCTGCGCGTCCCGATCGTCTCTCCCGAGATTGACACGAGCAAGGCCACGCTCGCCCACGTCATCGGCATCCTGGAGAACTCGGACATCCTGCGCCCGCTGATCCTCAAGCAGACGGCCGACTCCGTGACCATTGAGCACGAGAGCGGGCGCCCGGTGGAAATCAAGGTCGTGGCCCTCGCCGCGTACGGCCGCACGCTCGTTGGTCGCTGGTTGCCCGGGATCATCTTCGAAGAGATTTTCCTCATGGGGTCCAGCGTGGACTACGTGAAGAATCTCGAGGGCGCGCGCGACGCAATCCACGGGCGCGTTCTGCCTGGCGGGCTCGAGATGCTGATCGGCTCGGCCGAGGGCGCCATCGGCCCAGCGTTCGAGCTGTTCCAGCAGAACTGGGGCAAGCCGAACGCGGATTTCCTGGTGTGCAAGGCCGAGGGGCCGCTCATGAACCCGGTGACATACTCGCCGGAGAACTGCGCCGAGCTCGAGCGCACGAATGCCGACGCGTTCAACAAGAACGTGATGTGTGTGTTCTCGGACCCCGAATTCGCCCTGCTATCGCGCGGTGAAATCGAGGCAGCGGAGCGCGAGGACGCGGAGCCTGTGCCGCCCGATCCGCACTGGTCCTACTCCGCCGGCATGGACCCGGCGACACGCTCGAACGCCTGGACGCTGGTCGTCATGGGCGGCAATCCCGAGGGCGGTTACGAGACCGTGCTCCACCGCGAATGGAAGCCACGCGCTGGCGCTCCGCTCAGCCCAAAGGCAGTCATTGCCGAGATGGCCGGCCTGCTCAAGCCGTACGGCGTCCCGTACGTCATGACCGACCAGAACATGGCCGAGGCCCTGATCGACATCGCGGCAGAGTTCGGCGTCGTGTGCGTGCGCGAGGACTTGACCGGCGCTAACCGCCTGCCGCTGGCCGAGCAAGTCGTTGCTCTCCTTCGTGGCGGCCTGCTCTCGCTGCCGAAAGACCCGCAGGTCCGGAGCGACTTTCAGAACATGTCGAAGAGGATCAGCTCGAACGGGAACGCGTCTCTCTCGCTCCCGAAGACCAAGGACGGCCGCCACTGCGACTACATCCCGGCCTACATGCTCGCGCTCAAGAACGCGCCGGCCGTGCCCAAGACTCCCGATCCCGAACTAACGCCCGTCCAAGAGTTCTGGCGGCGCGTCGAACAAGGAAACGATGATGGATCCTACCGAAACGCCCTCGCCCGACTTGGCTGAAACCCTGCGCGTACTGCGCGAAGGCGGAGTCGTGTCGTGCGAGCTGTACGAGTCCGGCGCGCTCAAGAGCGCGATTCTCGGCCCGCTCGACGTGGCTGGCGAGGTCGAGGACGAGCGGCAGAAGACGCGGCCGGACGGCGTACGCGCGGCGCACCTGAAGCTTGCAAACCGAGGAAGGGCGGCAAATGGCGGATCTAGCGAATGAAGCGTGGTGGGATCGCGAGGAAGAGCGGGACATCCACGACACGGTTTGGAACGTCGCGACCTCGCTCAAGAACGAGCAGGGCGACGAGGCGCGTGAGATTGGCGACGCTGCGCTGACCGCGTACTTCGGCAACTCGCGGCACCTGACGCAAGGCAAGGCTGCCGACCCGAGCGACGTGCTACGGATGCTCGACATCGACGCGAGCGGCGGGCAGCCTGGTCAGAACGTCATCCGCGAATGCGTGGATACGCGCGTCGCGTACACCGTCCAGAACAAGATCCGCCCGTTCTTCCTCACTGAGGCCGGCAGCGTGAACGAACGCGAGCAGGCGCAAGGCATGATGCGCGCGGTTGAGGGCGTGTTCCGCGCGAACGGCGCTTACTCGCACCTTGGGCGGCGCGTCGCGAAGCACGGCTTCATCTTCGACGGCGGTTTCGTGCGCGTTGTCCCCGACTACGAGCGGAATCGCGTGAGCCTGCGCTCGGTCTATCCGTGGCATTGGCTCGTCCCAGACGGCGACGGCGTGGACCCGAGACAGGGACACGAACTCATGGCCGTGGACCGCTACCAGTTGATCGCCGACTTCCCGGATTTCAAGGACGAGATTCTTGAGGCCGACAGCGCGCCCGCCGAGATGGTCGGCGACGTGCGGCGCCCGACCGGAACCGATCGCGTGCTCGTGATCGAGAGCATCCATCTGCCGAGCGGATACGTGGACCTCGACGACGACGCGGCGTGGGGCCTCGGCAAGGGCAAAGGAAAGCGCAAGCCAGACCCGGGGCACGACGGCCTGCGCACGCTTTCAATCAGCAACAAACTCCTCCTCTCCGAGCCGTGGCCGCTCGAGCGGTTCATGCTCTCCGGCTTTTTCCCGCTTCGGAACCCGACCGACTACTGGTCGTGTGGCATCCCGGAGCTACTCGCGGGAGGGCAGCTCAAGCTAGACCGGTGGGAAGAGCGTGTGGACGCAGCGCTGTACTTCCATGCCATTCCGCGCCTGCTCATGCAAAAGGGCAAGGTCAACCGGAATCACTTTACGACGAACCTGGCCGCGTTCATCGAGACGAACGGTCCGCCCGGCGGAGCCGCGATGTACCTGCAACCGCAGCCGATCCCGTCCGAGTTGTTCAACGAGCGACAGCGAATCGTCGAGTGGATGAAGGAGCAGGCCGGCGTCAACAACATGATGCTGAGTGGCGAGCGACCCGTCGGCGTGGACCACGCTCCAGGCATGGAACACCTGACCGAGGTCACGCAGCAGCGTCATTTCGAGGGCAACCAAGCGTGGGAAGACTGCTGGGTAGAATGCGGTCAGAACGTGATCGAGGCGTGCCGCTGGATGGCAAAGAAAGACCCGCAGTTCGAGACGTTCTGGGGCGACGCGAAATCTATGCAGCGTATCCGCTGGAAAGACGTCGAACTCGAGCGGAAGACGTTCATGGTCGTGGCCTCGCCCGCGAACTTGCTCCCGCAGTCTCCCGGCATGAAGATCAGCCGACTCGAACGCCTGCGCCAGGTGAATCCGGATCTAGCGGTGCGCGCCGCGACGGCCATGTTCGAAGAGTTCCCCGACGTGGGCGCGGTGCTCGGCGACACGAACGCGCGCGAGAAGAACATCCAGAAGTCCCTGGACCGGTGCGCGCGCGAGGGCCTCACCGACGAGACGATGCCGACGACCTACATGATCTATCCCGACGCCGCGCTCGCGAAACAACTCGCGGTCGATCGCATCAACCGGCTCGAGGTGGACGGCGCATCCCCCGAGACCGTGGACAACGTGATCAAGTGGTTCGAGGCGTGCAACAAGATCGCCAAGCAGGGCGAGGCGCAAGTACCTCCGCCTCCTCCGCCCGTCGCCGCCGGTGACCCGATGGCCCCCCCCAACGCGGCGACGCCGCCCATGAACGGCGCGCCCCCGATGCTCCAATGAAAACACACATGAACCAAGACGACTCCAATCTGATGGATCTGGCCCGCCAGGTCCGCGAAAACGAAACCACCCCCGAAGAAGCCATGCGCAACGCATACGAGATGGGCAGGGACAGCCTGCTACTCGAGCGCGCTACCCGCGGTGCCATGCTGGATGCCGCCTGGACGCTCGATCGTGCCATGCGCCTGTGCAAGGAACTCGTGGTCCGGTTGGGACCGCCCGAAGAGAAAGGCCAAGCATGACCGCGCAGCAGACCCCCGGAGCCCCCGCACCGAACGGCGCACCGCCCATCCAGGAAACCGGCGACATCGTAGAGGACGCGATCGCCGAGTTCGAAGCAACACGCGCCTCCCGCAAGTCCGCCGAAGAGCAGCCGCCGGAAGGCGACGAGCCGCCCGAGAAGGCCGAGGAGAAACCCGACGAGGAGGAAAACTCGCCCGGCTGGGTCGCGAAGGCGCGCGAGGAACTCAAGAAAAAGCGCGTCGAGATGGACCGCGAGTACGTCGAGCTGAAGAAGCGGGCGAAGCGCGAGAAGGCCCAGCGCGAGGAGGAACGCCGCGAATACGCGAACTTCAAGAACATCCGCGACTCGTTCAACCAAGATTTGCGCCTCGTGACCGAGGGGACGACCGAACAGGCGCTGAACGCCCTCACGCGCATCCGTGCCGCTTCCGGCCAGAAGGGCGAGGATTTCCTGTCGGAGGCCAATCTCGCGGTCGCGCGCAACGGAAAGAAGAAAGAGCCGGACCCGGAGATCGTTGCGCTGCGCAACGAAATCGCGGAGCTTCGGAAGGAGCGCGAGGGCCGCGACAAGCAGGCGACCGAGGCGCAGCAGAACCAAGCTCTCGAACGGCGCCGCGCCGAAGTCGCCGATGCCGTGTGTGCGCCAACGAACGCAGTCGCAGGCCAGCTCTCCGCGACGAACAGAACCGCACTCCGCGATATGGCAATCGCCTACAAGAGCGCGTACTGGGAGGCGCGCAAGTCCGAGCTTCCGGACGCCGAGGCCGCGAAGCTCGTGGAACGGGACCTCGCGCCACTGGCGAAGCACCCGCGCGTGCTCGCGTACGCCAAGCTCGGCAACCTCGGGCAGATCGTGCAGACGGTCGTAAACCTGCGGCAAAGCGAGGGGCTTGACGATGCGGCCGCGATCGGTAAGATAGACGGGATCCTAGCCGCCAACCTTTTCGGCGGTGCCCCCGCACCCGGGGGTCTGGGACGGGCCACCCAGGCGCAAGCGGAACCCGTTGAACCGGAGAGCGAGTCGCTCCCGGGACGAACGGTTTCCTCAACCCGCGCGAACGCTTCGGCCGGCAGTGAGCGAAAGCTCACGAAGGAAGAACGCCTAGCGCAACTCGTGAGCGAAGGCGTTCTGGAGGACATGGGCATCACGTTCCTGTCGTAACCAGAGCGGCCGCGCTCGAAAGGGCTCGAAATGGCCACCTCTGCAACGTCCGCAGGGAAAGTAAACCTGCAAAAGCGACTCTACGACGAGGATCCCAGCGATCCGATGTTCGAAGAGTCGAAGTTCATGAACATGATCACGCGGAACACCTCGTTCTACGGCGAGGGCAAGTATCTCGTGGTCAAGGTCTCCGACCCGGCCGGCTTCGGCCACGACTTCTCCACGGCTCTCGCCGCGCAGGCGCCGTCCGAGGAAGTCCGGTTCTTCGTGACCAAGGTCGAGATGTTCGGGATCTACTCGATCCAGAACTCCGCGATCTTCGACATGGAGAACAACAAGGGCGCGATCGTCGAGCTGATCGCCGACGAGCAGAAGCGCGCGAACCGTGAGTGGGGGCGCCGCATGTCCTTCGCGCTGCTCTCGCAGCCAGGCGGCACGCTCGGCACGCTCTCGAACACCACGACCTCGACGCTGGTTATCAAGCTCGACCGTCGCACCTCGCTTCGGCACATTCGCCCGAAGATGCAACTCGAGTTCGCGAACGACACAGGCCTCACCTCTCCGGGTGGGCTCCTGCCGAACAGCTCGAGCCCGACCTACGCCACCGTTACGGACATCAACCGGCAGACCAACGCGGTCACGGTGACGCTCTCGACCGGCGGCGCGACGCTCGCGACCATCACGGGCCTGACGACCGCGACGTACGTTTTCCCGCGTGGTTCCTACACGCAGGCGAACAGCGGGCTTTTGGCCTGGGTTCCGACGGCGGACCCGAGCGGCGGCGAGTCGTTCTTCACGGTCGATCGGACCCTGAAGGACATCCAAATGCTCTCCGGGGTTCGGCCGAGCATGACGGGCCTCGGGACGATGCGCGAATGCATCAATCGCGCGTGTACGGAGGCTTTCCTCCAGTCGGCCAGCGAGGATTCGGTGCTCATCACGAACCCGACGGACATGGAACACCTCGCGAACGAGATCGATATCCAGACGTTCTACACGAACCGTACTGGACCGACTGGCATCTCGTTCCAGGTCGGGAAGCTCATGACTCCGAACGGCACCGTGACCGTGCTCTCCGAGCCCGACTACCCGAGCGGCACGTTCCACATGGGACCCGCGAAGGACTACTCGCTCAACACCGCGGGCGGATGTCCGCGCTCGCTGCTCGCCAACGGCAAGTGGCTCGACTCGTCCACGCAGAACGCGCGTCAGGGGCGCATCGGCATGCGCGGGCAGACGTGGGTGAAGAACCCCGGACACTGGACCGTCGGCACCTGGCCGCACACCGCCGCGTAAGGAGACGCCAATGGCCTATAACGCACGAAAAATGTACGAAAAGTTCGCGGCTGATCACAACCTCGACGAGACGGTCAGCTCGATCAAACACTTCTTCGCCTCGACGTTCAAGTACGAGAACGGCGCGGATTCCACCGCGGATGCGACCGAAACCACGCTCATGTGGACGAATCCGCACCCGTTCCCGGTCGAGCTGCTCTCGGCGAAGTACACCGCCGCAACCGCGACGCTCACGGCGAACGCATCCAACTACGCCACCATCCAGATCGGAACGGACGACGGCGCAGCTGGGACGATCGACGACGCTTTCTCGGTGGACACTACCGCAGGCGGGTCGGGAAACTGGGCCGCGAAGGTGGCAGAAAACATCCCGGTCAGCGACACGGCCGAGGTCATCGTGCCCGTCGGCGGCTCGGTCTACTACGTCAAGGCAGTCGCCGGAACGGGCGTCATCGTGCCCGCCGGTACCATCACCGTCGCGTACTGCCCGGCTGGGACGGTGGCGTAATGTCGATCCCCAGCCGAGGCGCGCTCGCGTCCTACGGCAAGGACGTGGAGGTCATCTTCCTCCGCTTCTGGCCGAACGGCACGAGCCAAACCACGCTGACCCGTGTGGACGACGCGGCCGACGCAACCGCCGGAGGGTTCATGGACTCCGGCGGCGGCGTCGCGTCCGTCCAACGCACGGCGACCGCCGGCAAGTTCACGGTCACGCTCGAGAAGGGCTACACGCGCTTGTACGGCGTGTTTCACATGGGCCAGCTCGGGACACCGGCGGACCTGCATATCCAACTGGGGACGGTCACGAACGAGGGCTCGCCCGCGTCCGCGATGTCGTTCCCGGTCTCGATCTTCGCGGCGACGAACGCAGCGGCCGCGACCACGGCACTCACGGACAGCACGTCGGGCACGGCCGGGAGCACCCTGGTCGCACTCACGGACCCCACCGACGCGCCCGCTTCGGCGGACGCGCTCCGTGAGGATCTCGTGGCCGTCCATTGGCCGATCCTGCGCAACTGGGCCGCGTCGATCGCCGCGAAGTACAACGCGCTGCGCGCGGAGCTCATCCTCGGAACCGCTGGCGTCGCGACGGACGTGTCCGCGAGCGTCAACAACTCGGTCATGCTCATGATCGTGGCCGGCAAATCGAAGGTCCCCCGCTGATGGCCATGGGCAAAATGGGTCTCGACGCGCTCGGGCTCGGAAGCCTCGGGAAACCGGGGAAGATGGGCCCGGGCGAGGACTCTCCGATGGGCATGGAGGAACGCGCGATGGAGGACATGTTCACGCGCGGGAAGGCCGGCGACTACAAGGGCGCCGCCGAGGCGTTCAAGCGCGCCTACAACGCCTGCGCGATGGGCGGAGACGACGAGGAGGCCGAGGGCGAGACCTACCCGGAAGAGGAGTAGCCCCTGGCTCGCAACGTCACCCAGCAAGCAATCCGGCTCCTCGCCCAGGCGTACGCGGACCTTCGCCCGGGCGGGGATACGGACCAGTTTGTCGTCAACGTTTCGACCTCGACGTACGCCGGCCAGAACCAGATCCTGAACCTCGCCTGTGCGCGGTACTACGATCTGATCATCCGGGCCGGCGGCGCCGAGCGTTTCACGACGACGGCGACGCATTCGATCGTGGCAGGTACGTCCTCGTACGCGCTGCCGGCTACGCACTACCGAACGCACGGCATCACGCTCGAATGGGCCGCGAACAGGCACGAAAACGTGCCGACGTACGAATCCGTGCTGGCGCGCTCGCGGTTCGTCAACTTCGGCTCTTGGGTCGAAGGCGGCGTGAAAGCGTACCGTCTCCAGGGAGCGAACGTCATCATCCTGCCCACGCCCACAAGCGCGGTCACGGCGCGACACTACTACCTGCCGAGCTGGGTCGATTTCACGCACGACACAAGCGACACCAAGGACTTCGTCAACGGCTGGGAAGAGCTGCCGGCGCTGGAGCTGGCGATGCGCCTGCGCGCGATCGAACAGCAGCCGTTCGCCGACCTACGCGAGCTTCGCGACGCCGAAATCGTGCGCCTGGAAGCCATGGCCGGCGACCGCGACGACCACCCGCCGGAGATCCAGGACATCGGCGCGCGACGCGGATTCCCGATGGTGGAGACCTCGTGACGGGCCGCCTCACCATCCCGAAGGAATCGACGTTCGACCCGAATAACCGCGAGCTGAACGAAAAGCTCATGCGGTTCCAGGAAGGCATCCGGAACGCGCACCAAGGCGCCCAACTCGCCGCGACGCGCCGGCTTGCTCCCCAGGTCGCCGTGACCGAAAGCGGATTCCTGGCGCGCCCCGGGATGTTCCTGCCAGTCAGCGCGGCCACGACCATCCTGCTCGCCAAGCCCACCCCCGACACGGCCGGCCAGCCCCTCGCGATTTACAACTCGTCGGGCGGCGTCGTCGTGCTCGACCCCGTGGATTCGACGATCAATGGCCGCGACGTGGGGTGGATCGATGAAGGGCTCCACGTCCTCTATCCCGATGCGTCGGGGTGGTTCGGCGGGTTTTCACGACCGGTCGAGTTCGACGCAGCGAGCGCCCTGGCTGGCGTGACCACTGGTGTTCTGAGCGTGACGCCTCCGACTCCGCCGGCCGGTACGGATCTGCCGATGCTGGTGTTCTTCTACGCGATCCAAGGCACGAGCGTCGTACTCCCTGTGGACCAGGGATCGGTCGGCATGTCGCGGCGCGGTTCGAACAGTGCCACGACCGTACGCGGCGACGTGTACACGCTGCCCGCCGCGCTGGCCGCAACGGCGTCCGTGAGCGTTCCGGACCACACGACCGATCTGCTCGGAGTGGCGCTATGGGTCATCGGTGCCGCACAAGACTACCTGCCGGCCGCCGCCGCCTCGACCGACAGCGCCACGACGACCGTAACCTCCGGAGACATCACGACGACCCGTCCCGGCGCCCTGATCCTCGACTTCATGGCCAACGACGACGAGACGGACACCGGAACGCCCGGCGCTGGCCAAACCGAAATCGTGGACGGCTCGGCGGGCTCGGCGACCGTCTCGCTCCAAGCCTCCTACAAATCGATGCCCCGCCCCGGAACGACCACGATGAGCTGGTCCGGCCTCACGAACGCCGCGAACAAGGCGCACATCGCGATCGTGATCGAGCCCGCGAGGTCCGCGTGATTCTACAGCTCGCCCTCCTCCATGCGCTTCTCGCCGCGCTGCCGATTCGGAACGATCAGGATGCGCCGACCCTCTGCGCGTTTCCGCAGGGAGAAAAAGCCGGGCATCCGTTCGAGGATTCCGACGAGTGCGGCCGCGCTGCCGTTCGTAGTGGCGAAGCGATCGGCGAACCGGTCGAGTTCGGCCTTCGTGAGGCGCACGATCAGGACGCGCATTTACTCGGCCTCGGGGCATTCGATGGTCACGCCGCCATCTTGGAGCGGCACGAACACCTCGATGCCAGCTGGGCACGGGAAGCAGAGGTCGTCGGCGTAGCCGGCGCAGAATCCGTCCCAGCCGCACGCGACAGGGCACGCTCCGTCGGTGCGCGGGTAGCGGATCTCGATGAGCGCGCCCTCGGTTCCCGGGGAGCTGCCGTACCAGGCGCATTCGGTTTCGTCGATGACGGAGAGCGATTCGCTTTCGGTCGCTACGCAGGATGGTTCCGGGGTATCGGACGGGTCGGCGCAGCAGCCGGAGAGCATGAGGAGCAGGAAGGTCTTTTTCATGGGGTCACTCTGAAGGGTTGCGGGGAGGCGGGCCAAGAATGGCGCTGATCCAGCTTCCGTTCCAGAAAGGCCAGGATAGCAAGATCGAGGCCAAGGTCGCTCCGCAGGGACTTTTGAAGACCCTGAGCAACGCCCGCATGACAAAGCTGTCACGGGTGGCGAAGCGCCCGGGGGCCGTGGCAAAGGGGCTCACCGGCCAGAGCGGCTCCGCCGTCATGTCTGCGAGCCTGCCCGTCCAGGCAGTTCTGCCCTCTACCGCCGGGCTCGCCATCGCCAAATACACGGACGCGGAGGATCGCGTCTACGGCTTCGGTTCCGATAGCCGGTGGCTCACCCACGGGACACTCCCGCCGTTCGAGGCTCCCGAGCGGCTCCCTGGTCCGGCCGCATGGGGCGGCGGAAGCGTGACCGAGGTTTCGTCGGCCTACGCGAACGGGCTCATATGCACCGTCTTCGCGTCGAGCACGGATGTTTCGGCGATCGTGTACGACGTGGCCACGCGGACGATTCGCGACATGGAGTCACTCGACTCCGGAACCGTGATTCGGAAGGCCCGCGTCGTCGCCTGCGGAAACTCGTTCGTGGCGTGCTGGGCGGAGAACACGAGCGCGGAGAGCATACGCTGTCGCTCGTTCGACACGACAGCGGCGGGCGGAACCTGGAGCGCGCTCCAGGACATGACGAACGGCCTGACGCTGCTTGCGGCCCAGTACGACTTCGACATTTGCTCCTACTCCTCAACGCAGATCGCCGTCGCGTTCCGCAAGAGCAGCACGGAGCTGTCGCTCATCCTCTGGACCTTCGGCGCCGGCACGCTTGCGGACTCCGTGGATTTCACGGCGGACGGCGTTGGGCTCTCGGTGCTCGGCGCGACCGGCGAAAACATCGCCGTTGCTTGGCGCGACGCATCCGATGACGACGTGAAGATCCAGACATTCGACAGCACGCTAACGAGCGTAGCTGGGCCCACGACCATAGCATCGACAACGGCTGAGGGTCCGGTAGCGCTGCTACGCGGAACTTCCAGCGTGGTCCACGTCCTCTGGACCGCGCGCACGTCTGGTGATGCACGATCTTGGATCCGCTCGGTCAACACAACGAGCCACGCGCTCGGCACGACAACCGTCGTGCTCCATGGGATGGGGCTCGCCTCCAAGCCTGTCGCTCTCACGTCGGATCTCGCCTACGTCTGGGGCACCACGGACGCGGACTTCCAGCGCAACTACTGCCTTTGCAGTCTGGAGTTCACGAGCTCAAGCCCGATCCGAGGAATCCACGCGACACTGGCTCGCGACTCCGCGCTGCACTGGAGCGACGCTGCGCACCTGGCCGAAGCGCCGATTTTCACGCTGAGCGGCCAGTCGTACATCATGTGGGGCCATCCGCGCATCCTGGGGGACACCGTGGAGACCGGCGCCGCTCCATTCGTTTCCTGCGCGACGGCGCTTGCGAAGCTCCGCGGTACAGCTCGACTCCAAAGCGCGTTCGCTTCCGGCCTTCGCTACATCGCGAATAGTCTGCTCGTGTGCTTCGATGGGCTGCTCGCGGCGGAGGCCGGATACAGCGTTCCGCCACAGCTCATCAGCATCGCAGACGCTGGCGGCGGGAACCTTGGCGACGGTGACTACCAATACGTCATGACGCTCCGGACCTACGCCGGGAACAACCTGGTCCTTTCTCAGGTTAGCGACCCGTTCACGGTTACGGCGGGCGGCGGGAGCACTCAGACGCTAGGCATCTATGCACAGGCGCCGGAGCGCATGACGGACTACCAGCGCAGCGTCGCAGGCACGACCGGCAGCGTACGCATTGACCTCTGGCGCACGCTCGTGGACGAAGCGATCTTCTATCGCGTTTCGGTCCCAAGCGGACTCGACGCGTCAAGCGGCGGATTCACTGACAACATTGCGGACGCGACCGCACGCCTAAACCCCGTCCTCTACACCCAAGGCGCCCGCGGCGGCCTATCCGGCCCGCTGCAAAACGACACTCCCCCGCCATGCCGGTCAATCTGGGCAGGAAAGGATCGCGTCATCTGCGGCGGACTGGAAGACCCGTCGGAAGTGCAGTGGTCGAAACTGTTCTTCCCAGGCGAGGCGGTCCACTTCTCGAATCACCGCAGCTTTCGAGCTCGAATCCAGGGGCGCGTCGGATGCGTCGCTGTGCTCGACGACGTGTGGACGGTGTTCGCGACGGACGCGATTTTCATCATCAGTGGCGCCGGTCCCGACGACACGGCGCAAGGCGGTTTCGACGAGCCACGCCGACTGTCGAGCCAGGTCGGCTGCAACGAATGGCGCTCGCTCGTCGAGACGCCGCAAGGGCTCATGTTCCAGGGCAACGACGGGGAGATTCACCTCCTGCCTCGCGGTTTCGGCCCGGTCGCGTGGGTCGGTCGCAATGTGAGCGACGTGATGGCAAGCTACCCGGTCGTCACCAGCGCAACGCTCGTTCCCGAGGAGCATATCGTCGCGTTCACCGTGACGAACTCGGCGGGCACCGAGGGCCGCGTGCTCTGCTACGACTACACACAACTGGACGAGCAGGGAATCGGGCTCTGGTCCGTGGACACGATCGCGGGAGGCGTCGCGCACATCTCCGGCGCGCTCTGGGACGGAAAGCTCGCGCTCGCCACGACGAGCGCAATCGACGTGATGACGCCCGGCACCTACTCGGACCGCACGTCCACCTGGTACGGCGTGACGATCGAGACGCACCCGCTCAAGCCCGCGGGCATGTTCGGGGACGGACGGGTTCGCATGGTCGGCGTGATGGCGGAGTACCGGGGCGACTGTGGGTGCGATATCCGGATCGCGGTCAACGACTCGCAGACGTTCAGCTCCGCGCACTCGTTCGTCGATGCGACGGCCGCCCTCGGGGCAACCGTCGGGGACCAGGTTCTGCGCGGCTGGCAAATCCCCTACCAGAAGGGCGGGAGCTATGCGCTGCGGATTTCCGAGACTCAGGACGGCTCGACTTTGACCGAAGGGCTCGCTTTTGTTGGAGTGGCGCTCGACTACCGTCCCCGCCGCGAGCAGGGCCGCCCCATCCCACCCGTCAACAGGTAACCCATGGCCATCTACGACCCCATCGTCGATATCTTCAGCCAGGACGAGGTGAAGGCGCCGAAGATCGATGAGAACGCGTCCGACATCGGCGGGCACAACATGGAAGGCGCTTGGGCCAAGCGCATGGAGAAGGAGCTGTGGAAGCAGGGCCAAGCTGCGAACGCGGAACGGCAGGCGGCGGCGGGCGGATTCGCCCAGCAGGGCGCGGCGGGCGCGGCGGCGATGGCGGGTCGCGCGGGCGCTCAGGACGCGATGGGCGGCGCCGGGCTCGCGCAGGGGAACCAGCGCGCGGACATGGCGCAGGCGGCCGGCGGCGGCATCCAGAGCGCTCAGGGCCAACAGGCCGCGAATCTGCAAAACCAGGCGATGACCGCGCAAGGGCGGCAGGCGCCGACGGTGAACCTCGCTGGCGCGCAGCAGGCGGCGCAGACGAGCCAGGGCGCGCAGCAAGGGCTCATGGGCAACGCGGGCGCGCTAGGCGCTGCTGCCGCGAACAACCAAGCGCAGGCGCAGACGGCGGGGGCCCTCGGTGCCAACGCGGGCGCCATCGGCTCGAACGCTTCGGCGCTTGGCGCGGCCGCGAAGACCCCGCAGGCGCAGACGGCGAACGCTCAGGCGCTCGGAGTCGCGGGCACGACGACAGCGGCGCAACAGGGCAACGCGGGAGCGATCCGCGACTTCTACCAGCAGGGACCTGGCGCCTCGATGGCCGAGGTGCAGCTCCGCCAGGGCGCGCAGAACGCGATGGCGTCGAACCTCGCGATGGCGCGCTCCGGGCGCGGCGGCGCGAACGCGGGCGCGGAAAGGCAGGCGCTTTTCGCGAACGCGGCGCAGCAGCAGGACACGAATCAGTCGATGGCCCTGCTCCGCGCGAAGGAGTCCGACGACTTCCGCAATCGGCAACTCCAGGCGATGGGCCTCGAAACGGGCGCGCTCGGCACCGCGCGTTCGCAGGACATCCAGGGCCTCTCCGCGCAGACCCAGGCCCTCGGGCAGGCGCGCGGACAGGACATCCAAGCCCTCATGGGCCAGACGGGCGCGCTCGGGCAGGCGACCAACGCGCTATCCGCGCAGGGCGGTTTGCAGACTGCCGCGCGCGGGCAGGACATCGGTGCGCTCCAGGGGCAAACCGCGGCGCTCGGGCAGGCGGGCGGGCTCGCGAATCAGCAGCAGGGCATCGAATCGCAGACGGCTCTTGGTGTGTCTGGCCAGGCGCTCCAGCAAGCCGGCATGAACGACGCCTACGCCACGAACATGCAGCAGATCGCCGCGGGTCGGCAGGCTGCCGGCGATCAGGCCGCGCTCGCGGGCATCGGCCTCGGGAACCAGTCCGTCGCGCAGGGGCAGCAATTCGCGCTCGGCGCTCAGGGCCTCGGAAACCAGGCGATGGCGACGGGCCTCGGCTACAACGCGCAGATGGGCGGGCTCGCGAATCAGGCTGCGGCCCAGGGTTACGGCGCCGATCAGGCGTACCAGGGGATGGGCCTGCAAACCGTCACGAACCAGGCGAACCTCAACATGCAACTCGAGGCGCTCAAGAGCGGCCAGGGGTTGCAGGCGGGGATGGCGAATGCGGCGTACGACCAGAGCCGCGACGCGGCCGGGCTCGGTCTGCTCGTAGGCGCGCTCTCCGACGTGAACGCGAAAACGGACATCGGGCCGCCGGGCGCCTATTCCGGCATGAACAGCCCGACCGCGGGCTATCAGCAGGACGCGAGCATGGTGGCCGGCGCGGACGCGGCGATGCCGCAGTTCGCGGCCGAGCAGGCGAACGTTCAGCACGGCAAATCCGTGTCGGATGCTGCGGGCGGCGGAACTGCGCCGGGGATGCTAGGAATGCTCTCGAGCGCGTACGGTCAGATCCAAGACCAGCTCACCCCACCGCCGATTCCCACGTATCAGAGCCCTGGATTCCAGCCCGTCAATTCGAGCTACGTCACGAGCGACGAGCGGGCCAAAAAGCAGGCGGCGCTGGAAGCCGAAGAGTTTGCCTACCAGGACGCCGCGCGCGGAATGGCGACGGGCGAAATCAGTCCTCGGTTCGCGGAACTAGGCATCGGTCGGTACTACGAGAATCAGACGGGCATCCCCGCCGGCAGTGGGCCGCTCCGCGAAGCGCCGCGCCCCGAGCGCCCCGGCGAGCCGCCCGAGTCGATTCGGCGCGAGGCAGGCCCGTCCTATCGCGACGCGACTGCTCCGGCCTACCGCGCGAAGCCGAAGCCCAAGGGCAAGCCTCGCATCAAGGTGGACATCGGCGACGCGGAGAACCTGTCGAGCACGGAGGTGGACATCGGTGATGCCGAGGACATTCGAAGCGTCCCTCGCGCGGGCCCGAAGACCAGCCAGACGGACCTTCGCGGCCTGTCGAATTTCTCCTACGCGTACAAGGACCCGAACATGCCCGGCGGCGCGCCGGGGCGTCAGGTCGGGCCGATGGCGCAAGACATTCTCCGAACGGACGCAGCTCCGATCGTGAGGCAGCAACCGAACGGAATGCTGGGCGTGGACGGGCAACGGGCTGGTCTCGTTGCCTTGGGCGCGCAGGGCGAACAGCAGCGCCGGATCGACGAACTCGAACGGGAGCTAGCGGCGCTTGGCGTACGCTCTGCGGCCTGACGGTCTCGCTGACGTGGAGGTCGCGCCCGGGCGCGTGATCCCCATGCCCGTCGCGGTCGCCCAGCAGGCGGGCCACGAAGAGCGCCCGTCGCTCTTCGACCCAGCGCGTGGGGCGCTCGCGTTCACGGGCGACACGCCGCTGAACGAGGGAGCGAACGGCTCCGGCGCGGTCGGCAACGTCCCCGACGTGAAGCCCGCTCCCGTCGCTCCGGTGCCCGCTCCGCCGCGCGACGTGGGCTCGGGCGGATCCGGGGGACGAGGCTCCGAGGAGGGCGACCCGGGACGACAGGGCACCGATTCGCAGGGCGCGGGCGCGCCGACACCAACGGCGCCGAAGAGCGCCGCGCCGGCCGAGCCACGGGTCAAGACGGGCGAAGTGCCGGACCCGGACCAAGCGGCGATGGCGGCGCGCCAATCCCGCGGGCGCGGAGGCGGTCGAATCGTCCAGCTCTCCAAGGGCGGCGACATTCGCTCGTCCTTCACGCGCGTTCCGGGACAGGAAGTTCCCGAGGAAGCGCGGACGCTTCTCACGGGCGACGATTGGAGCCCGGGCGCTCAGCAGCGCGCCGAAGCGGCCGGGCTATCGCCCGAGGAGACGTTCCTCGCGCAGACGCAGGGCACGCTCGCCGAGGACGTACACGACCGCCAGACCCAGAACATAGTCCAGCTCCAGCAACGCGACATCGAAGCGCGACAGGAAAACATCCGCCGCGAGCAAGAGGCCATCAAGCGCGAGGAACAGCGCCGCGTCGCCGTGGACAAGATGCTGCGCGAGCGGCAGGCGCAGATCCAGCAGCGCGACGCCGAATCGGCGAAGCTCACGCCCCAGAGCGCGAAAGAGGTCTGGGCGAGCAAGTCCACGTTCCAGCAGATCGGCGCGGCCATTCAGATGGCGCTCGGCGGCTACCTCCAGGGCCTTCAGGGGCGCGCGAATAACCCCGGCTACGACATGGTCATGCAAGGGATCACGCAGGAAGTCGCCGACCAGCGCGCGCGCTACGAGGCGTCGATCGCGAAGGGCGAGCAGGCGCGCGGAGACTACGCCGAGGCTGTGGCGCTCTACGGCACGCCCGAAGCGGCGGCGCTCGATCTCGAGGCCCGCCGGCTCGACGCGGCTGCGAAGCTCACCGAAAACGCCGCGCGCGAAATCGGCACCCAGGAATACATGCAAGCTGCGGCACTCCAGTCCGCGGCCCTACGCGCGCAAAAGGGCGACGTTTTGCTCAAGCTTTCGCAGCTCGAAAACGACCGGATCGTCCAAGAAAACTTCCAGTACGCCCCGCCGCAGTACGCGCAGATTGGTGGTGGCGCCGTGAAGCCCGAAGAGCGCGCGCTGGCCGTGCGCCTCCCCGACGGGAGCTACGGTTACGCACGGTCCGCGGACCAGGCCAGGAAGGCTCAAGAGCAAATCAAGGTGGACGCGCGGATCTCGAACGCGGCGCAACGCCTGCGGCACCTGCGCTCGCTCCCCGGCGCGAAGACCGATCCGAAGGTCCGCGGGCAGATCGAAGGCGCGGCCGCCGATCTGTTCCTCGGTCTGAAGCAAGGCGCGAACCTCGGCACGCTCGACAAAGGCTCGCTCGACTTCCGCGAAGAGTGGCTCGGTGACCCGACGGCGATCGTGGACCTGGGCGGAGCGGATGCGAAGCTCGGCGAGGTCGCGACGGCGGCGCGCGGACGCGTCGTTGATACGGTTCGCTACGACCTACAGGCTGATCCGAAATCTCTCGAACCCATCCTCGAAACGCTGCCCGGCAGCGCGACCCCGGAGCAGTGATGGCAGAGGGCGCACTTTCCGCAGACGGCAGGGTTCACATGCTCGGCGCCGATGGGACGCCGATGCTCGTGGACAAGGCCGAGATCCAGCAGGCGTACGCTGCCGGCATGACGCTCGAGAGTCCCGAGGCGGTCGAGCAACGCGCCATCGCTCGCGAGCGCGGTACGCTCGGCCAGCAAGCCATCACGGCCGTCGAGGGCGGCGCGCGCGGGCTCACGCTCGGAGCGTCCGACGTGGCCGCCGCCGCTGTCCTCGGCGACGAGTACGGGCAGGCGGCGCTCGAGCGACAGCGAGAGAACCCCATCACGGCGATCGGTTCCGAGCTGGTCGGCGGGCTCGTCGGCGCGAAGGGCACCGGCATCCTCAAGTATTCGCCGGCCGCCCTCGCCGCCAAGGCTGGCTCTGGCGCGGCGCGGCTCGCCGAGGGTGGCGCCGCCCTTGCCGGCTACCGAGGCACTACAGCGGCCGGCAGGCTCGCCGCAAAGGCCCTTTCGGTGGGCGCGGCCGGGGCGACCGAGGGCGCGCTCTGGGGCGCCGGCAGTGCGGCGTCGCGCGCGGCGCTCGAGGGCCAGCAGATCACGGCGGAGAAGCTCCTCGCGGGCGCCGGCGAAGGCGCGGAGCTGGGCGGGCTCTTCGGCGCTGGCCTCGGGGCCGGCGGACACTTCCTCGGGGCGGCCGCACGGAAGGCAGCGAGCGTCGCCGGACTCGAGGGCGGGCTTGGCGGAATCGGTGCGCGACTGCGGGACCGGGCCACGCTCCGAGCAACCGGATTCCGGCGCGCCGACGTGCGCAAGCTCGGAGCGACCACGGAGCGCGTCGAGCGCCGCGTGGCCGAGCTGGCCGACGACGTACGCGAGTACAAGTTTCGCGGGAACACGGAGGCTTCGAAGGAGCTGAAGGGCGCGAAGCTCTGGGAACGCGCTGGCAAGCCCGAAGAACTCGCCGCGGACCTGACGATCGCGCGCCGCGAGGTCGGCGCGGAACTCGGCTCGGTGCGCGAGAAGATCGACAACGCTATCAAGTCTGCGCCCCCGGTGACGAATCCGGAGACGGGCGAGGTTACGCGCGCGCTCGAAGGTCCCGACGTGGGCAGCCTGATCCAGCGCGTCGAGGCGGAGGTTTTGGCGCCCATGCGCTCGTCGCTCTCGCCAGACGTGCAAGCGAAGGCCGCGCGTGTGGAGCGGTCAATCGCGCCACTCGCCGAGCGCCACGCGGCCGCGAACGCAGGACCGTGGGATCCGAACTTCGGCAGCATCGAGCCGGTCAGTTTCGCGGAGCTGGACCAATTCCGCCGTGACCTCCGAAGCGTGTTCCAGCCGAAGCGCCCATCGGGCGGTGGAATCCAGGCACCGGTCCCCGAGCACGCGGCGGAACTCGAGGCTGTCGAGCGCATGGTTTCGCAGACGATCGACGATTCGGCCGTCTCGACGCTCCGGAAGATGGGGCAGGACCCGACGGAGTATCTCGAGCTGAAACGCCAGTTCGGTGCGATGCGTGACCTCGAGAGCGTGGCGACGCGCGCGGCGAGCGACGAAGCTGCCCGCGGACTGACCTCGCCCTGGGAACGGATCCTCGGCTTCGGTGGCGCGATTGGCGCCATGGCTTCCGGGAACATCGGAGCGCTTGCCGCGGGCATCGGCGGCGCGGCGGCATCGAGGATTCTCCAGAACTACGGGGACCGCGCGCTGGTCAAGATGCTCGACACGGTTTCTGCGCTCGACAACTCCACGGCCACGGCAGCAAAGGCGCTCGTCGGCGCTGAGAAGCCGGTCAAGGCGCATGCCGTCGTACCGATCGTCGGCGCGAAGGCGATCGAGGCGTACGAGCGGACGCGCGATTCTATCCGCGAAATCGACGACGACCCGCGCGGGATGATGGGCAGGCTCACGCAGCTCACCGACCGCTACGCCGTCGAGTATCCCGGCGTGTCGTCTGCGGTCCAGGCTCAGGCAATCAAGCAGGTCCAGGCCATCCGCGAGGCTCTCCCGCCCGTGCAGAATCGGGCCGCTCACTCGCTCACGCCGCAAGTCGAGGATCCCGTCGTAGGCGTCCAGGCCATCCAGCTCAGCATGCGGAAGATCAAGGGCATCACTCAGCCCGGGCTCGTGATCCAGGAACTCGGGCAGGGGAAGCTCGACCTAGCCGCGATCGAGGCGTTCAAAGAAAACTCGCCGCTGCTGTTCCAGGAGCTTCGCGTCCGTGTCATGCGCGAGGCGACCGAGGCCGGTAGCGCGCTGCCGTTCCGCCGCCGACAGATGCTCGGCTTGGCGTTCGATTTCCCGAGCGACTACTCAATGACCCCCGCGGGCGCTCAGGCGCTCGTCGGGCTCGCGCCGCCCCCTGCCGACATGGGCGGCGAGGGCGGAGGTTCCACGGGCGCCGCTCCCGACGCCTCGTTTTTGACTGCTACCCAACGACTGGAGACCCAATGAGCGGACAACTCGAAACCGTGCGCCAGCTCGCATGGACCATCCCGAATGACTACTGCCCGAACACGCTGGCGACGCCCCCGGGCGCGCCGACTGCCAACGACTTCGGCGAGCGCGTCGTCACGGTCGCGACCACTCACGGCGCGATGCTCATGCCGCGATCGTGGGGCGGAAGGTTCATCCGCATCCAGAACACGCACGCAACGAACCTCGTGTACGTTGCGGCGAGTCTCAGCTCTAGCGCGGAGGTAGCGCCCGGAACCGCGCAGACCCCGGCGCAGTACACGCCAGCCAGCGAATTTGCCTCGACTGCCGGCCTCATGATCCCGGGAGCCACGACGCGCGAGGTGTTCATCCCGAAGTGGCCGACGGACAAAGAGTGCTACATGATTCTGGAGGCTTCGGCGGAGACGGAATGCCGAATCGGGCTCGGACGAGGGAGCATCTGATGGGACTCGCCACGGTGCCATTCGACGAACTCTACGCGGCGTATCGCGTCAAGGTGGCCGAGGCGAAGGCTGCGCGCGAAGAGCGGGACCGTCTCGGCGCTGAACTCACCCGACGCTACGCCGAGCGCGACGCGAGGCTATCTGCTCACATCGGGCGCGCGGCCGCCGGCGCGATCCCGGCTCCCGACCGCTTCGCCGTCCTCGCCAAGCTGGAAGGGAAACGCTAATGGCTCTCACGCTCACGACCAAGGCGCGCAATGCTTCCGCCGACGCGCGGACCGCACTCGTCAACGAAGGTTCCGGCGCCGGAAAGGTCCGCATCTACACCGCGGCGTTCGCGTCGATGCTGGTCGAAATCGCGTTCGATGACCCGGCGTTCGCTGCCGCTTCGTCGGGCAGTGCTTCCGCTTCCGGCCTGCCGAACTCCGGTACCGCTGTGGCGACCGGAACCGCGGACGTGTACCGCGTGATGGACTCGGACAATGAGGAAATGTGGGCGGGCGCCGTGGGGTCAGACCTCACGCTCGACAACACGTCGATCGTGTCCGGGCAAACAGTGAGCATCGCTTCCTGGGCGCACGCTCAGGCGGCGAGCTGAAAGAGGGAGCCATGGCACATCTCATCGAGCGCATTCATCCAGAGGCAACGAACAACATCGCCGGGGAATACATCATCGACTCGTTTCGCCTGGTCTACGACGGGCACCTGACGCTCGCGAACGCGAAGACGTACATCGGAGAGGAGACAGGGGCCGCGCTGACCGAGGACGAGGAAACGGAGTTCGATGCGCTCTGGGCCCTTCGTCCCGATGGTCTGGCCCTCAGCCTTCTCTCGCTCTTGCCGGCCGTCGCCACCGTGCTTGAACCAATCGAACACGCGCCGTTCTATCATTGGCTCGAGGGCGTCAGTGCAGTTTTCCACGCGTACGGCTGGCAGTGGGTAGGCTTCGAGACCGCCTCCGACGTTCGCGGAAAGCTCGGGCTTCCGACCCCGTAGCTCGTGACGTTCTCCTGCAAGGTCGGATCGTTCGTCACGGGAACCGGCGCCGCTACCACGACGGTAGCGGTGACCGGTGTGGGATTCCAGCCGTCGTTCGTGCTGTTTTGGTGGAACGGTCGCACGGATACGACCGACGCGGTGGGCGGAAGGACGCATCGGCGCGGGTATGGTTTCATGTCCGCGACCGAGCGCGGGTACGCATCTTCACGCTCTTCTGACGCAGGAGCGGCAGGAAACTCCTGCGCCGGACAGGGTGTGGACGCCTGTGTCGCCGTCCTTGGCGGGTCTGACACAATCGACGGGGCGCTCGACTTCTCGGCGTTCGGCTCCGACGGGTTCACGCTTGTTGTGGACGACGCAATGCCGGATTCGATGCGTGTCCATTACCTGGCCATCGGTGGAACGTCACTCACGGACATCGACATAGGGTTTTTCTCTGAGCCGGGAGCGACAGGAGACCAAGACATAACGGCGCCCGGTTTCCAGCCGGATTGTCTGCTCCTGGTCAGCGCATCAAACTCCTCAGCCGATCCGCCGACCGCCGGGGTTGACTCGCGCGTCATGTTCGGGGCCGCTGCCGGCGCAAGCCCGAGTAACTACGTCTGGGCCGGCGGGTCCAACGATACATCCGACCCGACGCAGTGCGTATCGTACTGCAAATCCGGCGAGTCTGTAGCTACCTTGTCGTCCGGAACCTCGACGGTCGTCGCAAGGGCGTCTGTGTCGTCGTGGCTTTCGACCGGGTTTCGACTCAACTGGACCGAGGTGTCGGGAACGGCAACGCGCTACATCTATGCCGCGCTCAAGGGCGGTTCCTATGCGCTCGGGGACCTTCTCACGCAGACGGACACGACCACGGACATCGTGGAGAGCGGGCTGGGGTTCGAGCCGAAGGCAGCCCTATTCGTCTCGCACTGCAAGACGCAGAGCACAGCGGATACGGCACAAGACGATGACGACTGGTCGATGGGAGCCTTTTCGGACACCTCGACCGAAGTAGCATTCGGCGTAAACGACGAAGACGGACAGGCCACCACGGTTGTTGCGACCGCCGTCGAGCACGATAACGTCTACGTAAAGGTCGCATCGGATGCGGTCGAAAGCTCGATGCAGTGCATCGCGGTAGGCTCGGACGGTTTCACCTGCGAAATGACGGACGCTGCCGCGGCACAGGCGTTCGTTTGGTATTTGGCGTTCGGTTCCGGCGCCATCTCTGGGTCCGCCTCCGAAAGCATCTTCGGCGCAAGCGACACGGGCGTTGCTGCCGCCACTGCCTCGGCTTCCGCGTCCGAGTCGATCGGCGGCGCGACGGACGTTGCTGCGGGCGCCGTGCTCGTCACGGGAACGGCGAGCGAATCGATCTTTGGGGCAAGCGATGTCGGTTTCGCCGCGCTACTTGGACAGGCTTCGGCGTCGGAAGAGATTGGCGGGGCGACCGACACGGCGGAGGGTCTCGCGAACGCCTACGTGACGGCATCCGAAAGCATCTTCGGGGCGTCCGACCTCGCCGAAGGTCTCGCGAATATCTACGGCTCGGCGAGCGAGAGCGTCGGAGGGGCGAGCGATTCCGTTGCGGCACTCCTGGTCACTTCGGCGGCCGCCGACGAGGAGATTGGCGGCGCCAGTGACGCGAGCTTCCTCACGATTTCGGAACTCCAGAATTGGCTCGAGCCCACCCCAGAATACCGCCGCGGCCTCGCATTGGAGATGCTCCGCAGGCGCCAACATTGACCCGCCCGCCTCCCCATGAGACCATTTGCCCCATGAATCTCCGACCTGACGACATTCTGGAAGGCGCCTTGATTGGGTTCGCCGCTCTCGCCATCGTGGTTACTGGCGCGGTGGCCTGCGCATCGTCCCAGCAGCCCGACCCCAAGCCCGCCATCGACTTCGGCCAGCAGCTCGCCGTAGCTCTCTGCAAAGCCGAGGCGCCGCGTCGCGGATTCGACCCGGAGCTTTGCCAGGTCGGTTCCGACTTCCTCCGCCCGTTCGTCGAGGACGCGGCTACCCGGTTCGCTGCGGCGAGCCTGGAGCCCGCGAGCTTCGTCGGAACGGCGGGCGTTCGTTCCGTGCCGTGTGCGCCGCTCGGTGGGAGCGGGGGAGGCGGGCAGTGACGAGCACGGGCGAAATGCTGGCCACTGTCGTGCGTGCGGCCGATGAGCTGGCGCAGGCGGCATTTTCCAGGCTGGAAGACGCGCGCGAATCGGGCGACGCGAGCGCTCAGCAAGCCGAGTACGACGCCGCCGAAGCCGCCTACGAGATGGCGCGGGAGCGGCTCGACAGGCATGGGCAGATCCGACTCGTGGGCGCTGTCCCGATGCGGTTGCACCCTGTAGTCCAAGAGATCCCGTGGGGGCCGAAGGTATGAGGGCCGCCGCAATCTCCGTCGCGCTCGCCCTCTGGTGCATGCTGATCCTAGTGTCCTGGCTGCACGACGCTTTCCCGCGCCGACCGGTGGGCGTGCCGGTGGTGTTGTCGTGAGCGATGTGGCTGCGCTGTTTGTTGACCCGCGAGGACCGTACCCGCGGCTGCTCGGGGCGGATCTGTGCTGGGATGAGGCGCGGGACGCGAGGCTCTATCCGGGCGCACTGCCAGTGGTCGCTCACCCGCCTTGTCAGCTCTGGGGCGCCTTCGCGGCGGTGAACTTCAAACGCTGGGGCGGTGAGCACAACCGACCAGGAAACGACGGCGGTTGTTTCCGTGCCGCGCTCGACGCCGTGAACACATGGGGCGGCGTCCTGGAGCACCCGAAGGCGTCGCGAGCCTGGGCCCGTCACGGGCTAGCGCGCCCCACGGCATGTGGCTGGTCGCGTTCAGGCGTCGGCTGGGTCTGCGAGGTCTGGCAGAGCGCCTACGGGCATCGCGCCGCCAAGGCGACATGGCTCTACTGCGTTGTTCCTGAGCCCCCGGATCTGGACTGGCGCCGCCCGAAGGGGACGCATCAGATCGGATTCCACGACCAGCGCGGGCCGGCCGCAAATCTCCCGACGCTCGGGAAGCGCGAATCCTCCGCGACGCCTCCGCGGTTCGCCGAGTTGCTGATCGGTATCGCCAGGATGGGGCGTCCGTCGTGAACGAGTGGGCTCTCCCTGCCACCCTTGCCGCGGGCGTCGGCCTTGGTCTTGTGTTCGCCGTGGCTGCCGTTGGCTGGGCGCTCTGGGCCTGGTTCGGGCGAGACGCGACGATGATGCTGGCCGAGGCGTGGAGGGCCCGCCTGAGCGCAGCGCTGCGTGTTGCGCCGCCGCCGTTGCCGCCGCTGGAAGCCCCCATCCGAGGTAACGCGGCTGAGCCATTCTGGACCCCGGAACAGCGGGAGGACAGGCCGTCGTGACCATCCGCGAAAAGGCCCGTCGTCTACGCAAGCACCTCGTCCACGCGGCTGGCTGCATCTACTCGTACGAGACATGGAGGGACTGCGTGTGTCCGGAGGTCGCTGCCATCCCGGGCTTCCGCGAGGAGTACGTCGCTGCCTGTCACGAGGCGAAGATCCGTGCGCGTGTTCCGAGGTCGCTTCGCTCAGGAGAGCGGGCGCTTTACTGCCGATGAGACCCGAAGTCCGCCGCCTCTGGCTCGACCTGAATCACCCGCTCGAGGGTCGGATTCAATGGATGTACTGCGACATCCTGGGCAAGGTTACGACGGGCGTTGGGAACCTGATCGACTCGCCGGAAGCCGCCGCGAAGTTCGGGTGGACCTACCAGGACGGCGTGGTCGCCCTGCGCGAGGACATCGCCAAAGAGTGGCAGCTCGTGAAGAGCGGCCGTCTTCCGGCGCGCGAGGCGGAGACCATCACAGCGCTCCGTCTGCAAGACGCCGCAATCGACAACGCGGTCTTTCGGCAGCTCGCCGAAAACGAGCGTGACATAATCGAGCGCTGGGGGAACTGGGACAAGTTCCCGGCGAGCGCGCAGATGGGGATCCTGTCGATGGCGTGGGCGATGGGCTCGGGATTCTGGCGCAAGTTTCCGAAGTTTTCACGCGCGGTGGACCTTCAGGCTTGGGACGAGGCCGGGCGCGAGTGCCTGATACGCTCGACCGGGAACCCTGGCGTCGTGCCGAGGAACCGAGCGAACGCGAACCTATTCGCCCAAGCCCACGCGGCGATGGAGACGATTGGAAGGTGGAAGTGACCCCCGAAACCGTTGGCGTAATACGCGAGCTTGGCTCGTTCGGCCTGATCGTCGTCATCGTGGTCTACGGCCTTCGGTCGTGGTCGGTTCAGGCCGAGCGGATCGGGCGCGTGCTCGATGAGCTGAACGTTGCTCTGCGCACCATGAACCAGCCCGTCACGGAGACGCTCGAGCAACGCACACAGGCCGTTCTCCACGCCGTCGAAAGCTCACGGTCGAGCATCATCGCGGCAATGGAGCGCGTCGAGGACAACACGCTTGCCGCGATTCGCGAGCACGAGCTACTGAGGCGGAACCACCGCGAGCGCCAGGACACGCCGCGGTCTACGTAGGTCTCCACCTCCGCGCCCTCTCGACGCGGCCGGTGCCGGAGCAGGCCTGGCACGTTCCCTTTTGCGGAATGACGATCTGCTGGTTCTCACGGTCCCAGTGCGCCGACCTTGGCTCGTAAACACCGGAGCCGTCGCACTTCTGGCAGATTCCCAGCGCGTCCACATCCGCCCTCAGCTCCGCGTTCTCCCGTTCGAGCTCGACAATCTTCGCTCCGAGCGCGAGGACTTTCGCGACGACGCCAGTCTCCAACTCCGCAATCCTGGCCTGCTGCTTGGCGATGGTGGACTTCAGTTCCTCGTTCTCCTCGGCATACAGCGTTATGCACTCGTCCTTTTCCGCGACGAGTATTTTGAGTCGGGCGACGGTGGCGCGGTCGCAGTCCCATGTCGCGTTGTCCGGGTAGAATCCGCCACGGTTCGGCATGTCGCGCGCACATGTTCGCCCGACCGCCAATCTGTCATGGTCGTCTTCCGCCATGACGCGAGAGTAGGATTCGCGGTTCCACGCCAGCAGACTCTCCGCCCTCTCCCGCCCGCAGCGGTCGCAGTTAGGCATCGGGGGTGTCCTCCAGCGCTATCGATGCGCCTACGCCAGCTCGGTAGCTCATCGGCGGTGGCGCTTTCGGCGGGGATTGGCGGTGAGCGCAACAAACGGCGCCGCCTCTTCCCGCGTTCCGACTTCGACGTAGGAGCCATCGACCTGTCCGAAGATTCCGTACTCATTGAGCCAGGTTCGCGCGCCGGGGTCGGCCCCGCGAGCAACAGCGAGCGATTGTGCGGCAGCACCCTGCGCCGCGACCGCCGCGCTGTACAGTTGGCAGGACGGGCACTCCTTCTCGGCGTCGTGCTCGTGCCCGTCGTATTCGCATCGAGTCATCGTCACCCGCGCTCGCTTTCAGGCAGGAGCGACCGGAGGAAGCCAACCGCGCTCGCGTCGATGTTGTCGAGCGGTCCGGCGCCACCGGCATCCAACGCCTCCCTCAGCCTCCGCACCACCGGACTCTCTACGCCCAGCAGCTCGTCGGTGGAGATGTCCAGCGCGGCGGCGATGGTGACGAGCCAGGATAGAGGAATGGGCGTCCCGTCCTCGATGTTGCGGATCATCGCATCGGAGTTGGTCATGCCCGGGAATGCGGCCTCGCCGAGCTGCGCTTCCGTCATGCCGCTCTTCAGCCGAAACCGGCGCAGGCGGGGGCCGAAGGGTTCAGGGGTCATCGGTCGTCTCCTTTGGAATGGCGGGGAGGGCGCCCCACGGGATGGCCCACTCCGGAGCCTCGCAATACTCCATGTCGCCTTCGCCGTCCGGCCGAAGCCACCGCTTCCCGTTGAACCGGTACAGCTCCTCGGATGGCAGGATGTACAATCCCGCCTCCGTGACCTCGTTGCCGCGGACGGGCACGAGCTTGAGCCAGGACGAGGCGGCGGAGAGGACGAGGTGCGAGTCTTCGATTGGGATCGGCTCAGCGTCCAGGTAGTGGGACAGGCGCGCAATCGCCTCCCTGAGCTTCTCGTCGGTCATTTCGCCTTCTCCTCCTGCTCACTCCGCGCCGCGTCGGCCGTAACCCAACGAACCGCGCGATCCGAGCGCCACGTCTCGACCTCGCCTTTGAGCGGACCGCGATCATGCTTCGCCAAGTAACGGCGCGCGTAGACGGTCGCCCTCTCGAAGTCCTCGGGAGACGGCTGGGGCGGTTCAGCAGCCATAACGCTTCCTCTCGAGTTCGCGCGCCGCCTCTTCGACCTTGCCGTCGCGAAGTCCCGCTTCGTACGCCTGATTGCCGCGCGCCTTCAGCGATGCATTCACCCCCTCCAGCTCCACAACGCGCCTCTGTGCCGTGACGAGTTCAGATTCCAGGCTCGCCCGGTGCGACTGGTTCTCGACCCAGACCTTGCGCATGTTCGCGGTCTCGCTTTCAAGCTCCACAACGCGCGCCCGCAGTTCGCGGACTTCGAGGGCGAGGTGGTAGCGTTCGGTTTCTGCGTTCGAAAGGACGTGCGGCGTACTGAGGAAGCGCTCCGCCCACTCGATGATCGAGCCAACCTCAGCGTCGGTTAGGCGGGCGGTCATGGCGTCCTGTTCTCCAGCTGGCGGATGAGCAGATCCTTGTCGCGCGCCAGCTCCGCATTCTCCGCCCGGAGGCGGTCGAGTTCGGCCTCACTCTCTCGTAGCTGTTCGGTTACCCGCTTGCAGGCGACCGAGGTACGCTCTCCGCCCGCCGCCAAGACCTCGAGAAACGCAACGTCGTCGAGCCCGGCCAGGTACGCAGAGACGCGCTCGGGGGTGAGCGCGGCGGGTCCGTCCGTGTTGCCGCCGCAGGCAATGACATACGCGCCGATGTCCTGCTCCACGGCAGCGGATGCCTTCTCGAGGCGCGCCGAGACGCCCCTGGTACCCATGGGGTTGTCGCGCAGCGCCATGCACGCAAGGGAGTAATCGCGAATCGCCGAGCTCAGTCTAGAGCGTGCGCTTTTGCGTGCCACCGCCTCCCGCATCTCCTGCTCGAGCTCGGGCGTGAGTTCAGTCGTCATCGGTCAATTCCTCCACGGCGTAGAGACCGAGGGCCGCGTCCGGGTATTCGATGCGCGCCAGTTGCGTCGCGCACGTTTTACGGATCATCTCGCTTGGGCGCTTCTCCCAGTTGCCGCGCTTGTCCTTGCCGTTTTCGTTGAGCACCGGCGTCGAGCGCGGATTCTGCGGGCACAGGCCCGCGAGCTTCGCTTCCGCCAGCGTGTACTTGAGCCGCGTGGGCTTCGGGTTCCGCTTGTTCTTCGTCTCGTACTCCGCGAAGTCCGGGCCAGAGTCTACGAGCTGAAAATACTCGCAATCGGGGTGCGCCTTCGCGCGCGCAACGACGAGGTGCGCATGGATCGCCGGCTTGCCCTCGACGACGTGGAAACAGTCGAGTGCCGTCAGCGCGCCGATGCCCATCTCACGACCGCGAATCATCACGGCCCAGATCGCTTCGGCCTTCTTGAACTTGGAATAGAGACCCGACTGGAACATGCCGCGCGCGAGCGTGTACGCCCCGCCGATGCTCTGCGGCTCTAGGCCCAACTCGAACGACACGGGGCGCGCGAGCGCCGTTGCATCTACCCTGGCGAGCGAGCGCGTGGGCGGAGTAGGCTCGCCCTTCGGAGGCGGTGCCGGGTCTGTCGGCGAGCTTTCCGGCGGCTCCGTGTCGGCGTCGTCCGCTGGCGGAGCCGCGCTCCAGGCCGCGTCGTTCTGCCCGATGTCTTCGTCGTCCATTTTGGAAAAATCCTCCGGTGGTTTTTGGGGCACAGCTTTGCGCTCAGCGAACAGGTCGTCGATGCTTATCGGCACGTCGGTTTCCAGCTCGACGCATCGGCGAGCGAGGCGCGCCGTCTGGGCTCCGGCAATCACGGTCTCGCGCAGCTTGTCTCGCTTGATCTCCAGGGCGCCAGCGAGCACGCTTTCGAGCGACCCGAATTGCTTGAGCAACTCCGCCGCCGTCTTCGGGCCGACGCCAGGAAGCCCCGGGATGTTGTCCGAGTCGTCGCCCATGAGCGCGAGTAGGTCGCCGACGAGGCGCGGCGGGACGCCCATCTTCTCAAGAACACGCGCCTCGTCGTACTCGCCGGAGCGCGGCGAGACGCACCGGACTCCGTACTGGACGAGCTGAAGCAAGTCCTTGTCGCCTGAGAAAATCGTGACATCCATCGGCTGCTCTTCAGCAAGCGCGAGCCGTGTTGCCGTAGCGATCACGTCGTCGGCCTCGTAGCCCGGGACGGACCAGACGAGCATGCCGTCGCTCGCCAGCCGCGCCTTCACGTCGTCGAGCTGTTGGAGCGCCTGCGGGGGATGCTTCTCGCGCTGCGCCTTGTACTCGGGCAAAATCTCACGACGCTTGTACGGCGGCGCGTCGCAACAGACCGCGGCAAGGTCGTGACCATCGGTTGCGCGTGCCACTTGCTCGACGGTCCGAGAGAACGCCTCGCCAACGGGATGCGCCTCCGTCGCGTGCCAGTTCGCCCAAAACAGACCGGACAGGTCGATGAGGCAGAGCTTTTTCACGCATTCACCTTTTCCAGCGCCGCAAGGATGGCGGCGGCTTCGGTTTCGCGCACCTCATAGCAATCGGCTCCACGCAAACGATCGGTGTAAAGGTAGATTCCGTGTGACCCTCCGCTCAACTGAATGTGATTTACCGATCGCTCGGAGTAGTCCGCCAGCCACCACGCCCCCAACCGCTCTTTCGCGGCGCGGAGGTCGGATTCTCCGCGCGATTTGTCTGCCATGTAGTGAATGCGCTCCCGGTGCGAAGGGTCCTCGGGCCCACGATCTCGCCCGCACGACTGCCCAGGACTGGCGCCGCAAAACGGGCAAGTCACCTCCCAGTCGAGGCGTTTGTAGTCTCCGGCCCTAACCCTTTCGTCCTTGTCTCGCATCACTTCTCCAGTCTCGCGTGGCGCATTCAGTAACCTGTCCCGCAGCTCGCGCGTTGCCACAGCCTCTTTGCGCATCCTAGCCTCAGGCTTTGCCAGGCCGCGCATCTCGTAATGCGCTGCGGCTCGCTCGAACTCGTCTACGTGGGCGGACAGCGCGTTGATGATCCGAAGCTCGTCTCGCATCACTTCTTCTCCGAAAAGCGTTCGCGTCTGCGTGCTCGCATCCTGGCCAGCCTGTCCGCGACTTCCGGCGCGCGAAAATGCCTCGGGCACGCGTGGTCCTCGCTACACGAGCCGCCAGCGCACGGACGACTCGACACGGCCATGCAGATATCTACGAGGTTCGCGACTTCGCCGTAGCGTCCGCGGCCGTACATGTGGCGCTCGGATTCAGTCAGCATGGTATCCCAACTTTCGGGCGAGTCGTTCCAGCCAGTCGTTCGCGTGCGAAGCGTTCCGCGTCCGGCCGACGATGCGGCCGCTTCGGACGACCAAGCGAGCCGCGGAGTGCTCTTGGATGGGCGTGAGTGCGTACCCTGCCGCGCGGAACGCCTCGTTCGTGGTCGCGCCCAGTTTCAGCGCCCGGGCGCCTTGGGCTACGGGATGGGAACTCATCGCATCGCCTCCTGTTGCTCATACGCCTCATCAACCTCGCGCGCCTGAACCACGTCGGGACAGTCGCATCGATCGTGCGGCAGCGTGCAGTCGATGCAGACCGACCGGAGCGCTGCCAAGTCTTGCTGAATCTCCTCCCACCGGTCTTCGAATTCCGCGGCGGGAGCGTACTCGTAGCCGGTCGCGGTCCGGCGGCGGATTAGGTGTCCGCGCTGGTGTTCGAGGGCGAGGGCGGTTGCCTCTTCGCGGGTTGCGGGTGATGTCCAGTTCATCGGTTCTCCTTCCCGGTCACAACGGACGGCGTTCCGGAAAGCTGAGTCAGCCACGCATCGCTGCGGCTCGCGACCCGTAAACGCCGACGGTGTACCATTCGCCGAGCGCGAAAACCTCGCGCACCCAACCGCCGCCATCGACCTCGTAAACATTCAGCCACTTGCTCATCCCCCCTCCCCCTGCACTCCCCATGCCATCACGCTTTCCTCGACAGTTTCGGCGTGCCGCGCTTGGTGACCCCTGACATCCGTGTCAGAGCCCGCAACCTGTGCACCGTCCTCGCGGAGCACCCAAGCGCCTCCGCAATCTGGCGCGCGCTCGAGCCGGCGCGGGTGAGTCGCGCAACGTCCGCCATGACGAGACGCTGTGCCCGAACTCGCATCGTGTGGGAATCTGCCATGTTGATCCAAGCAGGCGCGTCGGTCGCCGGAAGCCAGATGGGTTGGAGGGTGGGACGACGCCGACGCGCCTTGACAGAGCCTGACACGAATGTCAGGGTGGGGCAAGGTGAATCTGTGACCGACCAACCCGCCGTCGAAAACCCCGCCCTCTCGGAACTCCTCCACAGTCTCCGTCCGGGCATGTCGCCGATGGAACAGCTCAGCGCCGTGACGCGCGCCTACGAAATCGGGCGCAGCGAGCGCGGACAGCCCGAGGCATCCTCCTCCA
>DASURJ010001090.1:0-4015 GCA_036280115.1 Gemmatimonadaceae bacterium | reverse complement strand
GCGAGAGAAAGAATACCGACGTGTCCCTGGGGTTCACCGCTGGCGCAAACACGGCCCCCGTTAGGCGTGTCAGCTGGCGACTACCCGGCGGGCCCGGCGGATTCGGCGCCGCGGGCGCGAGGTCCACGAGCTCGAGATTCGGGATCCCACCGGCCTCGGAGACACAGACCACCGAACGTCCGTCGGGCAGAAACTCCGGGTGGTATCGGCTCGCGCCGTCGTCGGGGTCGACGAACATCATACCGCCGTCGCCGTCGGCCGCCGCCGGTGCAAGTGGAATCAGCGCGAGACGCCAGCGGCCGGCTCGCTGAACGCTGACGATCGCCGACCGACCATCGGGCGACACGCGGGGGCGATGGAACGGCGAGTCCAGGGTTCCGCGACGTACCGTCGTGAGCGTTCCGTTCGCGAGGTCGACCATCACGACGTCACATGACCCGTGCTCGCATTGCACCGCGACGGCGGAGCGCCCGTCGGGTAGCGGATCCGCGTCCTGAACTCCCGCTCCCGTGGTGATGCGCCGGAGCGCGCCGGAGCGATAGTGCCACTCGTACAGGTCGGTGCGGTACGCGCCGTCGCCTAACGGGTCATCGTGTGCGACGAGGAGCCGCAACGAGTCGGGGAAGAAGCGGGGGGAATGGAACCCCCGCCCCTGCATGGGCCCGAGCCTGGCAACCGCGGTCTTCGGCCGCGGCTCGCCCGCGACGGCCGGCACATCCTCGGGGTCCAGGCGCAACAGGCGCTCGCGCACTCGTCGCACTTGCGCCGTGTCCACGCGCTCCTCGGTCCTCCAGACGACCAACGGGCCTGGGGTCGTCCTGTTAGGCAGCGCGACCGCCATCAATCGCCCGTCACGTGAGACCGCCGGCTCGCCCGTGGCCCACCGCCGGCGCTGCACGAGCACCCCGGAATCGAGCCCGGCCGAGGCCAGCGTGTCGCGAACGGCGACCGCTCTGCGCGTGAGGTCGACAGTGAACCGACCGTACAGCTCATCGGGCTGACCCGCATACACGCCCGCGAACGCCTGTGCGAACGAGCGCGGCGCGCGCGCGCTGAGCCGCCGCCACATCGCGACGACGCTCGATTCCCCCCGCCGCTCCACCAGCCACTCGAAGAACGCCGAGCCGACAAGGTAGGCCATGGCACCACCGGCGAACTGGTTGCTCCCCGACAGCTGCGCGTACGTGGGCAGACGTCCCTCGAGCGCCCACTGTCGGAGGTACGCGGCCCTCGCCGCGCCGTGCGGTCGGCCGAGACCGGTCAGGCGGCCCTCCACGTACGTCGCGTACCCTTCCACAGCCCATCGCGGCGCCCGCCGCGTGATCGGCCCGAGTCGAATCGGCACCCACTGCCAGAAGCGCCGCTCGCGCGGGTTGCGCGTGGGCCGCACCAGATGCGCAACGTGCGCGAACTCGTGCACCGCGAGCAGCTCCGACCAGTCGCGGTACGAGCCCAGCATGCCGGACGGGTCCGGCGGCGTCGGCCACAGTACGATGAACGGCCGGTCGAGCGGCACGTTCGCGAACCCGTTCGACTGGTTGAGCGGGTCCTCGACGATGACCGTCACGCGGTGCGGGGGCGCGTACCCGACGAACGTGGACACCGCGTCCCGCACGCCATCGATCCGCGATGCGAGGTCCAACGTCCACTCGGCCATCGGCGCCGGGTAGTGGATGTCGAAGAACCGCGTCCGGACGGTCATCCAATCGAGCGCCGGGCGCACCAGCGACGATTGCGCCCCGACCGCGCCCGGGACGCCAACGAGCAGTGCGACGAATGTCAGCAGCAAGAGGACCGCGCGCATCCCCGAAGATAACTCGGCCTGGTACCGCGCTGTCATTCTGAGCGCAGCGAGGAATGACAGCGGAATTCCTCGACTGCGGCCGCTTCGCGCCTGCGCTCGGAGTGACGCTAGCGGCTGACGGCCAGCGACGCGCGTTGGAGCTCGGCAGCGCGCCGGTCCAGCGCCTCGCGAACCTCGCGCGCGAGCGTCTCGGCCGTGAACGGCTTCGCGAGCACGACCGCCTGCGCCTCTGCCGCTCCGCCGCCCAGCTCTCCGTCGTCGTTGTAACCCGACATGAACACCACGGGCAGGTTGGGGTGCGTCGCCGCGAGTGCCCGGGCGAGCTGCCGCCCGCCCATACCCGGCATGATCACGTCGCTCAGCACGAGGTCGATCTCATCGCCCTGCTGCCCGCACACACGCAACGCCTCGTGGCCGTCGCGGGCCTCGATCAGCGCGTAGCCTTGCTCCTCCAGCACGCGCCTAACGATGAGTCGCACGGCCTCCTCGTCTTCCACGACGAGGACTGTCTCGGTCCCGCGCGGCATGGCAACGCCGATCGCGTGTTCAGCCTTGGCCGGAACCGCGGCCGAGACCTGCGGCAGTATGATATCGAACGTCGTACCCCGGCCCGGCGTGCTCCGGACGTCGATGTGGCCACCGCTCTGGCGCACGATCCCGTACACGGTGGAGAGCCCGAGCCCTGTGCCCTTCCCTTTCGGCTTCGTGGTGTAGAACGGCTCGAAGATCCGTTCCTGGGTAGCGGCATCCATGCCCATCCCCGTGTCGCGCACCGAAAGCACCACGTGCGGGCCCGGATTCACGCCCGCGTGGCGGCGCGCGTAGGCGGCGTCGAGGTGCACCACCCGCGTCGAGATCGCGAGCGCTCCACCGGATGGCATCGCGTCACGCGCGTTCACCACGAGGTTCATGACCACCTGCTCGATCTGTCCTCGATCCGCACGGACGGCGCCGACGTTGCTCGCGAACTGCGTGACGAGCGAGATGTCCTCGCTGATCACGCGGCGCAGCAGTTTCTCCATGTCACCGATGACCTCGTTGAGGTCGAGGATCTGCGGCTGGAGCACCTGGCGGCGCGAGAACGCCAGGAGCTGGCGGGTGAGCGATGCCGCACGCGCGGCCGCCTGCGTGATCTGATGCGCGTCGGACCGGCGCGGGTCGTGTTCGGGCAGCGCGTTGAGCAGGAACTGCCCGTAGCTCGTGATGACGGTCAGCAGGTTATTGAAGTCGTGCGCGACCCCGCCCGCGAGCTGGCCGACGGCGTCCATCTTCTGCGCCTGCCGTAGCTGTTCTTCCATCACCTTTCGCTCGGTCACGTCGGCCATGACCCACACGGTGCCGAGCACCCCGCCGACGCCTCGGAGCAACGCCGTCGAGACGTAGACGTCCACGAGCGTCCCGTCCTTACGCACGCACCGGGTCTCGTAGCCGCTGAACGAGTGCTCGCCGGAAATCGACATGCGACGCATGTCCTCCTCCAACTGCTCCGCGGGCACGATTGGGATGGGCCGCCCGATCACGTCGCCGGCGACCCACCCGAACATGCGCTCGGCCGCGGCGTTCCACTCGCTGACGATGCCGTTCACGCCGGTCGTGACGATCGCGAGTGGCGATGCCTGGATGAGCGTCTGGAGCGTGTCGTTCGTCTCACGGAGCTGGCGCTCGGCCTGTTTCCGTTCGGTGACGTCGTGCGCCAGCGTTAGGCGGGCGGGCCGGTCCAGGACCGTGATGGCGTGCGTCACGACCTCCACGAGAATCGCGCGCCCATCCTTCGTTCGGTGACGCCAGACGCCTCCTTCGTAATCCGGCGAGTCCGGCGCCCGCGCGACCGCCATCACCTTGGGTACGTCCTCCTCCGGCCGGATGTCGGTGATCCGCATGCCGAGGAACTCCTCGCGGGAGTACCCGTAATGCTTCACCGCCGCGTCGTTCACGGCGAGGAACGCCAGTGTCTCGACGTCGTAGACCCAGAGCGGCAGCGGGTTCGCGTCGAACAGCAGTCGATACCACTCCTCCGACGCGCGCAACCGCTCCTCGGCGCGCTTCTGCTCGGTCACGTCGCGCGCGACCGCGTAGACGACACTCTGCTCCTGGTCCGCGGACTGCGCGGTCCAGGCGAGCCACTTGTACCCGCCGTCCCTGCAGCGGACCCGGTTCTCGTAGCGCTGCGACACGTTCCCCGTGGCCAGCACGCGCGCCGCTTCGACGGCC
>DASURJ010001089.1:0-2498 GCA_036280115.1 Gemmatimonadaceae bacterium | reverse complement strand
CGTTGGCGAGATCCTGCGACCACCCGGTCGTCCCGCACACGACGGCGTAGCCGGCACGAAGCGCCGCCGTGACGTTGGCCGCCGCGGCCGCCGGTTCCGTGAACTCGATGACGACATCGGCGTCGCCCAGGCGCTCGCGGGTGACCCCGCGACCGTCCGGGTTGTCGCTCGCTCCGACGACGGCCACGACGTCGACCCCCCGCTCTGCGGCCAGCGCCGCCACGGCGCGCCCCATCTTGCCATCCCCCACGACGGCAATGCGAAGCGCGCTCACGGGGCGGCCGTAAAGAACGCGTCGTGCAGCCGGCGCATCGCGTCGGCGACCTGATCGCCGTCCACGAGGAGCGTGAGGTTCATGCCGCCCGAGCTCAACGACGCCATGTGAACCTGGATCGTGCCTAACGCCGAAAACGCGCGTGCCATCGTCGCCGTGCTGTCGCCAAGGCCGGCGCCGACGAGCGCGACGATCCCTCGGTTCCGTTCCACCGACACATCTCCCAGCACGGTCAAGCCACCGAGCAGTGCATCCAGATGCGTCGCGTCGTCGATGGTCATTGACACCGAAACCTCGGACGTCGCGACGACGTCCACCGACGTGCGATGCTCGTCGAAGATCTCGAAGATGCGCCGCATGAAGCCGTGGGCGAGCAACATCCGGGGCGTTCGGATGCGGATGAGCGACACGTCGCGCTTGCCCGCGATGGCACTGACCGGCCGGCGGGGTGCATCGAACGTGATGCGCGTCCCGCATCCTTCGGGGCGACGCGAGTTGTAGATGTAGACCGGGATGCCGATGCGGACCGCCGGTGCGATCGTGCTCGGATGAAGCACCTTCGCGCCGAACGAGGCGAGCTCCGATGCCTCGTCGAACCGGATCTGCTCGATGAGGCGCGCACCGTCCACGACGCGCGGGTCCGCGGTCAGCATGCCGTCGACGTCGGTCCAGATCTCGATCGCGTCGGCGCGGAGCGCCGCCCCGAGCAGCGCCGCGCTGTAGTCACTCCCACCCCGACCCAGCGTCGTGATGATACCCGCCCTCGTCGCCCCGACGAATCCGCCCACGACCGGTGTGACGCCGGAGGCGAGCAGCGGCCGGATGACACGCTGCGCGCCGTCGGCAATGAGCTCGGGCTGCGGTTCCGCCCTCGTGAAGTGATCGTCTGTGATCATCACCTCGGCCGGGTCCACGAGCTCCGCGGGAATGCCGCGCGCGCACAGGACCGCGACGACGAGTTGCGATGAGAGCCGCTCCCCGATCGCGGCAATCGCGTCGAGGCTCCTCGGCGTCACGTGCCCGAGCACCGACAGCGCTTCGGCGAGACTGGCGAGCTCGTCGAACATCGCACCGAGGTCGGTCGCCACCTCCATCCCGGTGCCCGTGTCGCCCAGCAGTGCGGTCGTCTCGCTCAGATGACGGTCGCGAAGCGTCTCGACCCCGCGCAGTGCGCCGATCAACTGGCCCTTCGCCGCCTGCTCGGCGATTGCGAGCAGCGCGTTCGTGGTGCCTGCAAGCGCCGACACGACCACGAGCGGACGCCGTGGGAGTCGGCCTCGAACGATTTCCGCCGCGCGTTCGATGGCTGCCGCGTCGCCGACGGACGTGCCACCGAACTTGACGACGATCATGTCCGCGGAATACCGCCGGTCGACACGAGCAGCTCCGCGTTCAGCACCGAGCCGCCGGCCGCTCCGCGAATCGTGTTGTGCCCCAGTGCCACCAGCCGCAGGTCGAGCTGCGGGTCCGACCGGACGCGCCCGACGATGACGGTCATGCCGGCGCCCGAGCCAACGTCGCGGCGGGCCTGCGGCCGGTCCGGCGCATCGGATACGATCAGCGGCCGCTCCGGCGCACTCGGCAACCCGCGCACGGCTGCCTCGCCCCGCCATTCGCTCAGCACGCGCACCGCTTCTTCGGCGGTGGCGTGCTTGTCGAGCTTGATCGACATGCAGACCGTGTGACCGTGCTCCACCGGCACTCGGTTCGCGTGCGCGCTCACCTGAATGGGCGCGGCGACGAGGGCCCCGGCATCGACGCATCCGAGCATCTTCGGGATCTCGCGCTCGATCTTCGGTTCCTCGTCGGCGATGTAGGGGATCACGTTGCCGACGATGTCGAGCGAAGGAACGCCCGGATACCCCGCGCCGGAGATGGCCTGCATCGTCACCGCGAACACCTGTCGGACACCGAATGCCCGATGCAGCGGCGCGAGCGCGACCGTTGCGACCGTGGCCGCGCAGTTCGCATTCGTGACGATGGCGCCGGCCCATCCTCGCGTCTCGCGCTGCGTGTCGAGGAGCGCGAGGTGGCTGCCGTTCACCTCGGGAATGACGAGCGGGACGTCCGGCTCCATGCGAAACGACTTCGCGTTGCTCAACACCGTCGCGCCGGCGCGCGCGAACGCGGGCTCCAGCTCGCCGGCCGCGGTCGCGTCGAGGGCCGAGAAGACGATCGGCGATCGAATATGCGATGGGTCGCACGCGAGAACTTTCCGATCGGC
>DASURJ010001088.1:0-5440 GCA_036280115.1 Gemmatimonadaceae bacterium | reverse complement strand
CTGTTCAGCTTCCACCTCGAGCGGCAGGTGCACGCCGCGTGGCGTCCCTACACGGACCGCCGTCACCGCCGCTGGATGCGCGAGGCCGCGCTTGCCGGCGCGATCACGCCCGCCATGCTGGGTTACGTCCGACGCACGTACGGTCTCGACGGCGACGTCGTGATGGTCGGTTTCGACCCGGACGATCGACCCGTCATGAGTCCACGGCGTGGAGCACGGATGCGTCTCGCCTACACGGGATCCATCTACCCGGGCGACCAGCGCCCGGACCTGTTGTTCGAAGCGCTGGAGCGTCTGCACGCGGACGGCGTGAACCCTCCCATCGAGGTGGTCTTTGCGGGCACCGGACGGGATACCGAGCTTCGGACGATGCTCGAGAGGTTTCCCCACGCCGCTCGCGTGTGCGAGTTCATCGAGCGAGTGGCGCCCGAGGACGCTCTCCGACTGCAATGCGAAGCCGATGCGCTCGTTCTGTTCCACTACACGAGTCCCTCGCCCGACGAGGGGACGTTGAGCTTCCCGGCGAAGGCGTTCGAGTACCTCAATGCGGGCCGCCCCGTCATCGCGCTGCCACGCGATCCCGGCGGGTGGGGCGACGCGCTGTTGGGGACGACGCGCGCCGGCGTGACAGCGGATTCAGCGGCGGCGGCCGCGGCCGTGCTAAACGAGTGGCTCGCTCTCTGGCGTGGTCAGGGGACGCTCCCGTACAGTGCCGACACCGGCGAGATCATGCGGTATAGCGTCGCACGCCAGGCCGAAACGCTCGCATCGCTATTCGAACGGGCCGTCCGTCGGACAGCGAGGTAGCCGTCCAGACGAGCCCGGCGCGCCGTTTGCGTCGAACCTCCACCAGATCGATTTCGGAGCGACCGTCGTCGCATGCTGGTCCTCGTCCTGGCGTGGGTCCTCATTCTGTCGGCGGCGTTGCTTATAGGCGCGGCGGTGCTCGCGTCTTTCGGAGCCGACCACGTCCGATCGGGTGACCGGCTCCTGCTGGGAGCGTGGCTCGGCGTCGGCCTGCTGTCGCTCGCCCTCCTCGGCGTCTCTCTGTTCGCGCCATTGTCGCCCGCCGTGGCGGCAGCAACGACCATGGCCCTCGGGGGAGCCAGCTGGTGGGTCATCAGGCGAAACCGCCATCCCGAGTCGCGTTGGCGCCTCTTAGCCGACGTTCCCCTTCCGGCGTGGGCGCTCGTCCTCGGAGCCTTATGCATCGCGACTGGTGCGGCCGCGCTCGCGAGCGACCGGGTCACCCTCTACGACTCCCTCGTGTATCACGTGGGAGTCATGCGCTGGCTCGGTGAGTATGGTACAGTCCCGGGCGTCGCCCTCATCCACAATCGACTCGGCCACGTATCGGCGTGGTTTACGCTCGGCGCGCCATTCGATGCCGGATTCGTGGCGGATCGCGCGGCGAACGTCCCACTCGGCGTTGCGCTCGTACTGGTCGCTGCGCAGACGGCGCTCGCGGCCGGTCGGCTCGCCGCGCGCCGCGCGACCGGTGCCGACGCGTTTCTGGCTGTGTCGTCGGCAATGCTCCTGTGGGCCGCCCTCCGGTACGCTGCGGCGACGCCCTCACCGGATACCGTGGCGAATGCGCTGATCGTCGTCGTCGCGTGGTCGCTGCTCTCGCTCTCCAACGTGACGCCGGCGTCTCGCGCGCGGTGGGCACACCGCTGGCTCACGCCGAGGCTACTCCCGTTCGTGCTCGCCGTCGTCGCGTCCACGATGAAACTCTTTGCCGTGCCGGCAGCCGTTGCTGCGGCGCTGTTCTACACGGTCGCGCGAGGCGACGACCGTGGGACGTCGCTGGCCGCGCGGCGCGGCGCGGTGTGCGCGGTGGTGGCCCTGCTACTCCTGCTGCCATTCGTCGCAGCCAACGTGGTCGCGTCGGGATGCCCGTTGTTTCCCGCGCCGGTCGCATGCGTCCCGGCCGCGTGGTCGGTTGGTCCCGACGCTGCGACCGCGTACGCCGAGTATATTCGCGACGTCGCCCGATGGGAGATTCGGAGCACGTTCCGAGGAGCCCAGACGTTCGCCTGGATCGGCCCGTGGGTCGCCGCACATCCGGTGATGTTCGTGCTCGGCGTGCTGTCACCCGTGCTCGCGGCCCTGCTTCTCGTTGGCCCGCGGCGCGGCGGGATCAGGTCTGCGTTGCTGGTTGCGATTCTCGGGCTCGCATTCGCCGCATGGCAAGCTCCCGCGCCGCGCTTCCTCTACGCGTACGCGATCATCGCGCCAGCGCTCGCGTTCGCGTACCCCGTCGCAGCCGCGCTGCAACGACGCGTGCCGACGGGGATAGACGCGGGGCCATTCGAGGCTCGGCGCGCTGGCGTCGTATTTGTCGCCGTGTCGATCGCGGTCGGTGGGGCGTACGCCGTGGCGTCACAGAAAGTCAACGTCAGGTCGGCGCTCCGTGGCGAGTCTCCGCTCGTGACACTGACGCGGCCCGGCCTGCTGCTCCCCAGCGCACCCGAACGTCCGTCTCGGCTGTACCGGTGGCGCGTGAACGACGTCGAGCTCTTCACTCCCGTCCCTCGTCCCATCGCGGACACGCTCGCGTACACGAGCACGATCGACGGACGGATCGGCTTCGAGAAGTGTTCGACGGCACCGCTCCCCTGCACCCCTTACATACCGCCGAGCGACGTCCGCCTGCGCTCACACGGCCGCGGCCCCGCCGGGGGGTTCATCAGGGCGCGGCGGAGTGCGGCCGTGACGGCCGAGGGCCCCCGGTGTGTAGGGGCGATGCTGGAGCCGTTCAGCCCGTCGATCCTCGCGGCGACCGGGAGCGCGGCGGTCGAGAGCGCGAGCAGCGACTGCGGGGAGCCGCCGAAGCGTTGATTCTCCGCGGACTCAGACGCGCGGGCCGCAGATGCGGTCGAGGTCCTCGAGCCCGGACAGGATCTCGCGCGGCTTCGAGCCGTTAGGCGGCCCGAGCACCCCCGCGGCGTGCAGCTGGTCGATGATGCGTGCCGCACGGCCGTAGCCGACGCCCAGGCGCCGCTGCAGGAGCGACGTGGATCCCTGCTGATGCTGGATCACCACCTCGGCCGCCTCGCGGAACAGCTTGTCGCGATCGGCATCGTCGAACTCGTCGGCATCGTCGCCGAGCTTCTCGGCGGCCTCGCGCGCCCGGATGGTCTCGAGGATGTCCGGCTCCGCGGCGACGGGCTCCTCCTCGACCACGAGGCCCTGCGCGGCGAGCGCGGCGCGGCGCGCCTCGCGCTTCGCCTCGTACCACTGCGTCAGCCGCTCCGTGTCATCGCTCGAGATGAACGCCCCCTGCAGGCGGGCCGGCTCCGACTTCCCGGGCGGAATGAACAGCATGTCGCCGTTGCCCAGCAGCGCCTCGGCACCGATGCCGTCGAGAATCGTGCGGCTGTCCACCTGCGACGCCACCCGGAACGCGATGCGGCTCGGGAAGTTTGCCTTGATGAGCCCCGTGATGACGTTCACGCTGGGACGTTGCGTCGCGAGAATGAGGTGGATCCCGATCGCGCGCGCCTTCTGCGCGAGCATCGCGAGCGGCGTCTCCACCTCGCCCTGCACCGTCATCATGAGGTCCGCGAGCTCGTCGATGATGACCACGATGTACGGGAGCACGCTGCCCACGTAGTCGGGATTCCCGAGCGCAACCGCCATCTCCTTCGGCGCTTTCAGCTTCTGCCCTTCCTGGACCTTGCGGTTGAAGTCCTGGATGTTGCGGGCGCCGTTCGCCGCGAGGAGCTCGTAGCGTTCCTGCATCTCGAGCACCGCCCACTTGAGCACCGCCGCGGCGTCACGGTTGTCGGTGACGACCTTGTGGCGGAGGTGGGGGAGCACGTTGTACACCGACAGCTCGACCATCTTCGGGTCGACCATCAGGAAGCGAAGCGTCTTCGGCGTGTGACGATAGACGAGGCTCGTGATGAGCGTGTTCACGCACACGGACTTGCCCGATCCGGTGGCACCCGCGATGAGCAGGTGTGGCATCTTCGCGAGATCGGCCACGACCGGTTTGCCCTCGAGGTCCTTGCCTAACGCGATCGGCAATGCGGCCCGCGCGCCCTGGAAGTCACGCGACTCGAGGAGCTCTCGGAACGTGACCATTTCCGCGGTGGGATTCGGGACCTCGACGCCGACCGCGCCCCGCCCCGGAATCGGCGCGACGACACGAATACTCGGCGCGCGCATGGCGAGCGCGAGGTCGTTCGCGAGGTTCGCGAACTGGCGCACCTTCACGCCCGGGGCCGGCTCGATCTCGTATTGCGTGACGACCGGTCCGGTGGTGCGCCCGACCAGCTCGCCCTCGACGCGGAACGTGCGCAGGGCATCCATCAGCTTCTGCCCCATGAGGTCGAGCTCGCGGCGCCCCACCTCCGCGTTCCGTGGTGGCGGTGGCGACAGGAGCTCGGTAGGTGGTAGCTCGTCACCCGTGACGTCGATGGCGGCGGCGGTCGCGTCGATCTCGGCGGCGATGCGCTCGGCGTGCTCCGCCGCGACGTCGCTCTTGGACTTGCGCTCTTTCTTTCTCCGATCGCGGACGGGCAGCTCGGCCTCATCCTCCGGCTCGCTCACCTCCACGACGTCGCGCATGAGCGAGGGATCGATCGCCGGCATCTCCTCGGGCGTCGGCGCGAGAGTCGTCGCGACGTCTGCCGGAGTGCCCGCGAGCACCTCGTCTTTCTTGTTGCGCTTCCGCCTTGGCTTTTCCTGCTCCGCTGCCACCAGCGCCGCCACACCGGTTCCCTGTTCGCGGTTCCCCGTTCCCGCCGGCACCGGCGGGCCAACAATCGCCCGAATCGGATTCCACCGCAGCGTGGCCGCCGCGAGCGCGCTCGCCGCGAGCGCGATCATGATCCACGCGCCAACGGTCCCGAAGCCGCGTTCCGCGTACGTCGCGATGAATCCGCCCCACAACCCGGCGGCCGGATCCAGTTCCCCCGGCGGGATGTCGCGTGCCAACCCGATCGCCACCGGCAGCACCAGGACGACGCCAATGAAGAACACGAGCCACGACCGGTCTGTCTCGTGGCCCATCCGGCCGAAAAGCCGAAGTGCGTGAACGGCCGGAAGGAGTGGGAGCAGCAGCGCCGTCGGGATTCCGATGAGGTCTCGCGACCAGCTTCGGAGGCACGCGCCGACGGGACCGAAGACACCGCGGGCACTCGTGCAGGAGACGACGCCGTCCGCGCTCGGCGGCACGAGCAGCGAGCCGGCGAGGAAGAGAGCGAACAGCAGGAGCGCGATTCCAGCGATCTCGCGCTTGAGAGGCGAATTGCCCACGGGACTTACCGCTCCCGGTCGGGTCCGAGCTTGGTGATCTGGCGGTCCTGGTAGATCGGAATCACCGGATGCGCGTCCACGGCCGCGCACACCGCGAGGTCATCTGCGAACCCCGCTTCGGCGAGCGCGCGCCCGTGTTCCGAATCTTCGAAGAGTTGATCCAACCGATCTCCAT
>DASURJ010001087.1:0-2332 GCA_036280115.1 Gemmatimonadaceae bacterium | reverse complement strand
CGCGTGCTCGCCGACGACTCCGTCCACATCGGCCGCCTGCACCATGCGGGCGAGCGCGTAGGGTTCTGGGCGATTGCGCCGGTGTACGCGCGCGGCGAGCGGCTGGGTTACGTCGCGCAGCCGCGCACGGTGGGTGGACTTCGGAACGCCGTGACCTCCCTGCGCGGGCTCGTCGGCGAGCAGGTGACGCTCTACCTGCGAAACCGGGATGGCAGCGTCTGGGTATCGGCGCCGGGCCAGCCTGCGCGCGCGCCCCGTCGTGCCGACACGACGGATCACGGCGTGATCATCACCCGCGACGACGGAGCACGAAGCTTCGCCGAGCAAGCGTGGATCGACGGCACGCCGTGGTCGGCGGTGATGGAGACACCGACGAGCGCAGTGCTCGCGCGGCCGCGCGAGGCCGTCGCCTGGCTCGCCGTCCTGAGTCTCCTGCTGACGGTTGCCGGCGGGATCGTGGCGTGGGTCGTCAGCCGCCGCATCACCAAGCCCCTGGCCGAGCTGACGGCCGCCGCCGAAGCCGTGGCACAGGGGACGTACGAGCATCCCGTGGTCGCCGGTCACGACGAGATCGGCCGGCTCGCGACCAGCTTCGACGAGATGGCCCGGCAGGTGGACGCGGCGCGGCGCGAGCTGGAGCAGCGGGCCGACGACGCGCAGCGCGCGAGGAACGACGCCGAGCGCGCGAACCGCGCGAAGAGCGACTTCCTGGCGATGATGAGCCACGAGCTGCGCACGCCGCTCAACGCCATCGGCGGCTACACCGAGCTGCTGCGCATGGGGATTCACGGCCCCATCACCGATGCGCAGCGGGACGCACTCGTGCGCATCTCGCGCAGCCAGGCGCACCTGCTCACGCTGATCAACGACGTGCTCAATTTCGCGCGCGTCGACGCCGGCCAGGTGCAGTTCGAGATCCGGGACGTGCCCGTTCAGGAGACGCTCGCCAGTCTCGAGGCGCTCATCGCGCCCCAGGTGCGAACTCGCGGCATCCGCTTCGAGGTGCAGCCCTGTGACCCGGCGCTCACGGCGCGGGCGGACCGCGACAAGCTCGGTCAGGTGGTGCTGAACCTTCTCGGGAACGCCATCAAGTTCACCCCCGAGGGCGGCACCGTGCAGCTCACCTGCGAGGCCGACGCGGACTACGTGCGCGTGCACGTGCGAGACACCGGCAGCGGCATCGCTCCCGACCGGCTCGACGAGATCTTCGAGCCGTTCGTGCAGGCCCACCGCGCCCTCAACCGTCCGAGCGAAGGGGTGGGGCTCGGCCTGGCGATCAGCCGAGATCTCGCGCGCGGGATGGGGGGCGAGATCACGGTGAGCAGCGTGCTCGGTCTGGGGTCCACGTTCAGCCTCGCCCTGCAGCGCGGGCCCGATCGCGTGGCGCTTGGCGAACCCGGACGGACGTCGCGCGACACGCCGGAGTCGGCCCCGGTCGCGTAACAGAGTCCCGCGGAGTGATCACCCCGCGTGGAGGACGGCCGCCGGATCGGCGCGCGCGGCCCTTCGCGCCGGAATGAGGCTCGCGGCGACGGTCACCAGCGCGGTGATCGCGACCACCCCCATGAAAGTCCCCGGGTCCGTGGCCGCCACACCATGTAACAGCGCCGACATTCCTCGGGTCAGTGCCAGCGCCGCGCCGATGCCGACGGCGAGTCCCACGAGCATCTGCCTCACCCCCACCCGCAGGCTGAGCAGAATCAGCTCCCGCGGCGTCGCACCCAGCGCGGCCCGAATCCCGAACTCGTGCGAGCGGCTTGCAACCACTTGCGAGACGATCCCGAAAATGCCAATCGCCGACAGCGCGAGCGCGAGCCCGCCGAACAGGCCGAGCAGCTGCATCGCGAAGCGCGGCTCGGCGATCGACGTACCCACGATCGCCTCCATCGGGCGGATCTCCGAGATCGGGAGACGCGGGTCGATGGAACGGATCGCGGCGCGCACCGGCGCGGCGAGCGCCATGGGATCGTCCCGCCCGCGCACGACGATGCTCATGCTGCGCCTCGTGTTGCCCGGCGACACGGCGAACTGCGCGAGGGTCGCGTAGAACTGTGGCTTGACGGCCGTCGTCAGTCCGTTGTGGGTTACGTCGTCGACCACGCCGACGATGGTATACGGGGGCCCCGAAGGATTGCCGATGCGCACGCGCACGCCCAGCGGCTCGCGGCCGGCGAGGTACTTCTCGACGAACCGCCGGTTGACGATCATTGCCAGCGGCGCGTCCATGCGGTCGCGGGCGTCGAAGACGCGGCCGGCGCGCACGCGCAGACGCATCGTTTCGAAGTACCCCGGCGTGACGACCTGCCAGTCACCCGGCGTGCCCTCGTTAGGC
>DASURJ010001086.1:0-14927 GCA_036280115.1 Gemmatimonadaceae bacterium | reverse complement strand
GCTTGATCGTGGGCAGGTCGTCGCGCAGCACGGCGTCCCGCAGCCACATGGCGGTGTGGGCATCCTGCGGGCCTAACGACAGGTACTCCGCCATCCCCTCGACCAACCATAGTGGTAGTCGCTCGAGCGATGCGCCCGAGCTCGCCTTCGTCGACGCGATGTCGTACTGGAACACGTGCACCATCTCGTGGCCGAGGATGTGGTCGTTCTCCGCGTACGACCCGGTGAACGGCATGGTCATCCGGTCGAGCAGCGACTCGGTGACACCACCGGTGCCCTCGTCGAGCTGGTCGGCGATGACGTTCGTTTGCTGGAAATCCGGCTGATCGGCGTACAGCACGATCGGCTTTCGCGCGCTCAGCGGATGATTGAAGAGCAATGACAGCCGCTCGTTCCAGCGCTCGAGCATGCGCGACGCGTCCTCGACGGCCGGCTTCTCGCTCGCGTAGTAGTGCACGTCGAAGTGCGGCGTGCGGAGGATCTCGAACTTGAATCGCTCGTACTGGACCTTGTTGCGGCCGAAGTACTGCGCGTCGGACGCCGACGCGAACATCGCGGTGGCGATCGCGACGTGGATGACTCGAACAGCGATGGTGTGTTTCTTCATGACAGTGAGGATTGGCGCCGTGCTCCGATCCCGTGTTGTGGGATCGGTCACCGGCCTTCACTGTCTGGAACACGCGAGTGCGGATGTACCCTAGCGGGCAGCTATCAGCTATCAGCTATCAGCTGTCAGCAAGGCACACGGGCTGGCCTCCCTCGGCCGCGTCAGGGCTCCGCTGACCGGCGGGCGTCGTCAGCGGGGGATACGGATCGGGCGGATGAGCGGGATCACGGCGGATCGATCCGCGCCAGGGAAAGGTGGGTCTCGCAACGGCCCGGGAGGTGTGGGGAACTGCTCCTCGGGACGGTAGCGTCCCGAGGCGGCCGTTCCCCCTCTCCGTTCTTGGGCCGCTTGCGCGAGCAACGCTACTGCCGCCCGAATCATCTTGGGTCTCCTGTTCATCCTGTCCATCCCCTCCTGCCGTTTCCCCACCTGGACCGGTCGCGATGCCCACCTGGCGCGATGGCGCTCGGAGAGGAGAACGGCGCGCGGCGAAGCGCATCGCCCGGGTCCCACGCCTATCCAGACCAACGTGATCTGACCTAGGGGTTCGGAGGCAGCCAAGGGGCGAGTCGCTCCCGCAGCGTTCGGAGCGCCTTCCCCATCTGCGCTTCGACCGTCTTGACCGAAATGCCGAGCTGCGACGCGATCTCCGAGTACTTGAGCCCGTGGACGCGACTGAGCTCGAACACCTCTCGGCATCGATCCGGCAGCGACTGAATGGCGTGCTGGACGGCGACACCCACCTCCTGTGCAACGACAGCTTCGTCGGCGGACGAGGCAGGCGCGGATTCAGACTGTATCTCGGGTTCGCTCCTCTGCGCGATCTTCAGGTGGCGGAGGTGATTCAGAACGCGGTTACGCGTGGCCTGAAAGAGATAAGCCTGAGGGGAGCTCCCGGGCGCGAGTGTCTCGCGGCGTCGCCAGAGCTCCAGCATCACGTCCTGCACCAGCTCCTCGGCCACGGCGCGATCGCGCAGCATTCGCTCGGCCGTCCCGACGAGCGGGCCGTACCACGTACGGAAGATCGCGTCGAACGCCTGCGTGTCGCCTTGCCGGAGGCGCTCGACGTCGGGAATCGGGTGGACGGGATCGGGAATGAGTGGGAACCGGAACGGGGAAGCGGGAACCGAAGCTGCCGGCCGCACTTCCATAAGGGTCGAGGCCGAATCGAGTGTATATACTCCCGCACGGCCGCACCGTCACATAGCATCGAGCCGCAATGGCAAAGCCGACGCCCGAATCCGCCACGCCCGACGAGTCTGCCGACTGGGACGCGATCGCCCGCTATTTCGCGGGTGAGAGCTCCGGTGCGGAAGGGGAAGCCGTGCGCCGGTGGCTCGATGCGCATCCCGAACAGGCAGCGGCGCTTAGCGCGTTGAACGAGGCCACGGGGAAGCTCATCGAGGCTACCCCGCCGGGGCTCGATGTGGAGGCAGCGCTCGCGCGAGTGACGGCACGCCGCGACGCGCCCGACGTCGTACCGATCGATACCGGACGCACAAGCCGACCAACTGTCCGGGCGTCGCCCCCGCGACGATGGCTACGCGAGGCAATCCCGATCGCGGCGGCCGCCGTCCTGGTGCTCGCCGTCAGCGTCTACTGGCACTCGGCGCGCGAAGCCGGGTATACCGTGCCTACGGTGGCACAGGTGATCGCGACCGACGCCGGGCAGCGCGACTCGGTTCGTCTCCCTGACGGTACGCGCGTCGTCCTGTCGCCCGAGAGTCGACTCACGGTCACAGCGGGGTACGGCAGGGACGTGCGCGAAGTCCAGCTCCAAGGCGAAGCATACTTCGACGTGCTTCACGACGAGGCACGCCCATTCGTCGTTCGCGCCGGAGCTGCGGCCATCCGCGATCTCGGGACGACGTTCACCGTGCGCGCGATCGCAGATCAGCCGGTGCGCGTTGCCGTAACGTCCGGGCTCGTTTCGCTCGCGCCAGCGTCCGCCTCGGGGGATTCCGTCGTGCTTCGACCGGGCGACGCCGGGACTGTGGCGGACGGCAAGATGGTCGTCGAGCGCGGAGGAGTCGCCGAGACGGACACGGCCTGGACTCGCGGCCGTCTCGTCTTCCGCGAAACGCCCACGGCCGAGGTACGCGCCCAGCTTCGGCGATGGTACGGAATCGACCTGCAGGTCGATTCGACCTTCGCGTCACGTCACCTGTCGATGACGTTCGACGGCGAGTCGGTCGATCGCGTGCTCGAGGTCATGGCGCTGAGCCTTGGCGCAACCGTCGAGCGTCAGGGTTCGGTGGCGGTGCTCCGGCCTGCGCGGGGAGTGAAATGACGTCGATCTCCGACCACGCCGCGGTCTTCCGGGCGACGCTGGGATCGCGCGGCCGGCGTAGGTCGTTAGGCTCCGTTGCCGCACTCGCGACTGCCGCGGTCGCGATTGCCGCGACGCCATCGCAGGCGCAGCGCGTGTGTGTCGAGCGCGGGACGTCGGGGCCGGTTGCAGTCACGGTCAAAACGTGGTCGCCACCGCTTGACCGCCTGGTCACGCTCCAGGGTGACAGCTTGACGCTGCGGGACGGTCTCGACCGGCTCGCAGCCGCTGCCCGTGTGCGGCTGTCGTACGTGGCCGAGCTCCTGCCGCTCGAGCGACGCCATTGCCTGGCGTACCGGGCGGTGCCGGCCGGTCAGGTGCTCGCCGAGTTGTTGCGGGGAACGGACGTCGAGCCGGTACTCGCCGGTGACGACCAGGTGGTGCTCGCGCCGACGCACCGCGCCGCGGGCGTGAAGCCTAACGACTCACTCGGCCTGGCGCGCCGCGCGAGCCTGCTCGAGCGCGTCATCGTGACGGGCATCGTCGACTCGCGGCCCGAGCGATCGGGGCCGGTTGCCGTCGCGGTCATCACCCGCGATCAGATCGAGCGGCAGCGGACCGGATCGCTCACGCACATCCTCGACGGCGCGGTACCGGGCGTGTGGATGTGGCAGGCGTCGCCCACGTCGCTCGCTGCACGCTACGGCAGCGTGCGCGGGGCGAGCTCGTTCGGGCTCACGTACCCCAAGATCTACATCGACGGCATCGAGGTCGCGAACCCGCTGCTCGTGAAACAGTTCGACCCATCCACCATCGAGCGGGTCGAGGTCATTCGGGGACCGCAGGGCGCGGCACTTTACGGGGCGGACGCCATCAGCGGCGTCATCAACATCGTCACGCGACATGACGGGGTTGCGCCGAGCGGTCAGCGCTTGAGGCTTACGAGCTCCGCGGGTGTTTCCGGAAGCGAGTACGCATCGCAAGGCGTGTTGGCGCAACAGCACGGCCTGGCGTTTCGCGAGGGGACGGCGGAGCGATCGGCCGGATTGGCGCTCGACGTCACCACGCTCGGCGCCTACATCCCTGGTGCCTACGCGCGTACGGTGGCGGGGAGCGGAGACTTTCGCATTGTTGGCGCGCGCAGCGTGCTGACGGGAACCGCGCGGTTCTTCGCCGAGAATGCTGGCTCCCCGGCGAATCCGCTCCTGTCGGGGTTCCCCGGGAGCGTGGGCCACGGTACGCAGCCGTCATTCAATTTCGTGTCGCCACTCCCGGTCGATGGCGGCGGAACTCAAAGTGTTCGGCAGTATACCGTTGGCACGACCCTGTCGATCGCACCTAACGAGCGGCGGACGCACGTCTTCGTGCTCGGCGTGGATGGTTACCGGCTTCGCAATCCCAGCCGTACGCCTGGACTCATTCCGTCGCCTGTCGACTCGGCGCTCGGTGCGGCGGAGGGCGGGTCGGACCGCGTCACCGCGCGGGTGACCAGTACCGCGCGGTTTGGGGCGGCCGAGACAGCGGCCGCGTCGGTGACGTTTACCGCGGAGCACTCCGCGGCCCGCGAGCAGAGCCTCATCACGACGACGGCGATCGGTGGCGGTCCCGGACTGGGCGAGGGCGAAACCGTCACTCAGGAACGCGTAACGCTGAGGGGATGGCGGGCCAACAGTGGGGTCGTCGCCCAGGCGAGTGCGTCGCTCCGGAACAGGCTGTTCGTCACGGCCGGCATGCGATTCGAGCGGATCGAGGGGGTGGTAGGCGTCGCACACCTCGCTGCCCTGCCGATGATCGGCGTCGCCGTGGTCGGCGATCGTGGTGACCTCACCGCCAAGCTTCGCGCCGCGTACGGTAAAGGCATTCGCCCCGTCGACGGAGCGATTCGCGAGATCGCGTGGAGCGGGCGTCACGCCACGCTTCTGGCGTACGACCTCCTGCCGGAGCAGCAGGCGGGGGTGGAGGTCGGCGCAGACCTCTTCTTCGGGCGGGCGCTCGGCATTCACGTCACCCGCTTCGATCAGCGGGCGTCCGACCTCATTCAGTCCGTCGCCGTCGCGATTCGGTTGCCCCCCGTGCGACCACACGGTTCGGGAGCGGACATCGGGCCATCCGGGTCGGCTGTCGCGTATCAACTTCAGAACGTCGGAGAGATTGGTAACCGCGGATGGGAGATCGAAGCGTCCGCGGAGCTCGGCCGGCTGTCACTGGGCGGCGGCGTGTCGCTCGTGGATAGTCGTGTGAGACGACTCGGCGTGGGGTATAGCGGTGACCTGCGGCCGGGCGATCGGATGCTCGACGTGCCTGCCCGGACAATGACGCTGGCGGCGGCGTGGACGGGCCGACGCTGGTTCGCGTCTGTTACGGCGTCGCGGGCCATGGATTGGACGGGATACGATTGGCTGGCCCTCGCCGACTCCCTAACGAGTGGCAGCGTCGTGCCGCGCGGCCTTCTCGGTGGTGAACTGCGGAACTACTGGCGCGAGTATGCCGGGGTCACGCGACTGCGCGCGACGTTCACGCGCGATCTGTATCCGGGGCTCGCGTTCGTGATGACCGGGGACAATCTCCTCGGGATCCAGCGCGGCGAGCCCGATAACGTCACGGTCCTGCCGGGCCGGACCATCACCGCGGGCATCCAGGCGAGGTTCTAGTACTCGATCTCTTCGGTACACACGGGATCACGGCGGCAGGGTTCGCGGTTGCGGAGCAACCCGCTCTGTAAGGCCGACTTCGGTGAACGGGGATCCGGATCTGAACGGACGGGGCGGATCACGACGGATCGCTCCGTGGCCGGGACACGCCCCCGCCCAACGAGCGGTGAAAGAAGAGCGACCGGCCGCCCGGAACGCCACCGTCGCCGCGCTCCTTCATCGATTCCCGATTCCCGACTCCGGACATCATCCGGCCGTTTCCGCGTCATCCACGTCATCGTCGTTCCGACCGGCCCCCGCGCTCCGGACAGGAAGCGCGGGAGGTGTTCTCCGCGGTCGCCCGATGGCGCGACGCGATGAAACGATGCGTTAGGACTCTGACCCCTAATGGCTCTAATTTCTGCCAAGCGGCCTGGCAGGCGGTCTTCCTCACGGGCACGGCGGGGTTCGTCCCACGGACCCTTTTCGGCCGACGTCGCGACCTCGATGTATCACACGAGCGACGATGCCCCGGCCAGCTTCCAGCCCATCACCAGGACCGCGTATGCCGCCCTCTGATTTCATCTCCGCTCGGTGCGCGCCGATGGCGTTTACCGCAGCGAGCGTGTTCATCGCCGTACACGCGCTCACCGCACAGACGGTAAGTACCAACAGCGGTCTGGAGTCCGCGGCGAGAGCGCTCGCGCTCGTCGACTCGGCCATCGTCGCTTACGGGGGCGCAGATCGTCTGCGCGCCGTCGAGGACCTGACCATCCGGTATCGCGGCCGCCGGTGGATGGCGTATCAGAGCACATCGTTCGCGCGGCCATGGGTTACCCAGCCGACGCTGGTCGACGTCGTCATCGACCTCAAGAACAATCGCCTGATGCAGCATCGCGTGACGCGCTATCCCGTCGATTTCGCGTTCACGAGCACGCAGATCACGACGCCGCAGCAGTCATGGTTCTGGGACGCGACGCGCGCTGGATTCGGTGATGCGGTCACGAAGTTCCCCGGTGCACCGGTCGCGAACCATCAGCTGCGACGAGAGCTCCCGGCGTTCGAGCTGCTGGAGGTGAGGAACCGTCCGGAGTCGGTACGATGGGTGGGTGAAGGCACAGTGGGCGGACGGCGGCTTCAGGGCGTGAGTTACGCGCAGCCTAACGGGGCCGTGTACACACTCTGGCTCGACGCCGCGACGAGGCGCCTTACCCGGCTCGAGTGGCTCCGCGACGATGCGGTCGACGGCGACCAGGTCGCGAGCTACGAGTACTCCGGATATCGCGTCGAGAACGGCATCCCCGTACCCACTCGGCTCGTCGAACGGCGCAACGGCGAGTTGATCCGCGACGACACACTCTCGTACACGTTCGACTCGCGTCCGGCGGAAACGCTGTTCGTGGCACCGTCGATCGGGTTCACCGAGACGGCCGACTTCCGGCCGCCGGGAGTGGAGTCGGAGCCGGTGCGCAAGCTGGCCGAGAACGTGTGGCTCCTCCAGCAGTTGCCGGGCGGGAACCGCGTCATGTTCGTGGCGTTCCGGGATCACGTGCTCGTGTTCGAGACTCCAACACCCCAGGGTGCGGCGAACGCCGTGCTCGACGCGGTGCGGCGCACGGTGCCGGGCAAGCCGGTCCGCTACGCGACGTTCTCGCATCATCACGATGACCACGGCGGCGGCCTCCGGCCCTACATCGCGGAGGGCGTAACGGTGGTGACGACGCCGAAGGCCAGGACGTTCGTCGAGCACGTGGCGAAGGCGACGCATACGCTTCGCCCCGATGCGCTCTCGCGCAATCCACGCGCGCCGGTCATTGAGACGTTCACGAAGAAGCGCGTATTCACCGACGGTGAGATGACGGTCGAGCTCCACGACATCGGCCCGACGTCCCACGTGGACGAGATCGTGATGGCCTATCTTCCGAATGCGAAGCTCATCTTCCAGGGCGACCTGCTGATTCTGCCGAACCGAGGACAGCCAGCGCCGGCGAACACCCTCACGGTGGAGTTTGCGAAAGCGATCGAGCGCCTCGGACTCGACGTGCAGACCATCGCGGGCGTGCACGGGCGAGTCGGCACGATCGCGGACCTCCGTGAGGCGCTATCGAAGCGGGGCCCGTGATTATCGCGGAAATGCGGCTCGCCACGCTCGATCACGCTCGCGACGCGACTCGCTCCCGGACCTCGGCCAGATACTGGTGCACGAACGCGATCGCCATGCTTCCTTCCCCCACGCTCGACGCGACACGCTTGATCGAGCCGTGCCGCACGTCGCCGGCAGCAAAGACTCCCGGTACGCTCGTCTCGAGCAGGTAGGGATCTCGCTCGAGCGGCCACGTCCCTGCGTCACGCTCCTCGAGAAGGTCCATCACGTCGCGGCCCGTGCACACGTAGCCCCACTGGTCTCGGATCACTCGATCCGGGAGCCACGCGGTGTCGGCGTGTGCACCGATGAACACGAACAGGGCGTCACTCTCGCGGCGCTCGCGCGACCGCGACGGTCCGGTCACGACGTGAATGGCCTCGAGCTCGTTCTCGCCTTCCACCTCGACGACCTGCGTCTCGGTCTCGATGGTCACGTTCGCCTTCGACGCGAGCTGGTCGATGAGATACTGCGACATGCTGGCAGCGACCGAGCGGCCGCGAACGATCAGCGTGACCGAGTCAGCCCAGTTCGCGAACATCATCGCGGCCTGACCGGCCGAGTTTCCGCCGCCAACGAGGTGGACACGACGGCCACGCATGCGCATGACGTCGGTGGTGGCGGCGCCGTAGTAGACACCGCGGCCCGCGAGTCGGTCTGCCCCCGGCGCGTCGAGCCGCCGGTACTGGACACCCGTGGCGAGAATCACCGCCGTCACTGCGAGGCACTCGCCGTCGTCGAGCATGACCGTATGGGTGCCGTCGGGCCGCTCCGCCGGGTCGGCGGCGCCTAACGCGGGGACGACGCACTCGACGGAGGATACGGTTCTCGCCACCATCAGTTCGGCGCCGAAGCGCAACGCCTGTTGCCGAGCGCGCGCGCTCAGCTCGTCACCCGACAGTCCACCGGGGAAGCCGAGGTAGTTCTCGATGCGCGAGGACGTCCCGGCCTGCCCGCCGCACGCGACGCGCTCGACGAGCAGCGTCGCGAGTCCCTCTGACGCGCCGTATACCGCCGCGGCGAGCCCCGCCGGGCCACCGCCGACGATGACCACGTCGTATGACGAACGCTTCGGCTCCGTCTGCAGGCCGACGTTGGTCGCGACGTCCCGAAGTGATGGTGACTCGAGACGGCGTCCGTCGGGCAGCAGCACGAGTGGAAGCTTCGACGTCCGAATGGCCACGCATTCCGGTGAGGACACCGCACCGACCGACGGCACGACACCATCGTGGACCAGACGCTCGAGCGACTCGTTGTCCTCGAGGTCGCGCCACGCAAACGGCACGTGGTTTCGGGCGAGAAAGTCGCGCAGCTCGAGACATGTCGCATGGCGGTGTGTCCCGATGACCGTCGCGGCGACCGTCTGGGAATCCGTAACGACCTGCTTGAGGACGTGCACGCGATTTTCCATGGTGCTCATGATCTGCGCGTTGAGCACCCGGCAGTGCGACACGAGGTCGTGGAAGTCGGCAGGCTCGAGGCGCAACAGGCGCGCGGGCTCGAGTGCGCGGGTCCCGGCGACCGTGGGAGAGCCCAGCAGGAGCGACACTTCGCCGAAGTACTCGCCCGGCTCGAACGTGGCGACGTGGTGGTCGCGTCCGGCGATGGACTTGATGACTGCGAGGCGCCCTTCGAGAAGTCCGAAGAACGCCGGGCTCTGGCCTTCGACGGTCAGCCATTCATCGGCGCGCACACGGACGTCGGCCGCCCGAGCTGCGATGGACGCGCGCTCGGCCTCGGGGAGCTGTGCGAAGAGCGGGATGCGCGTGAGGAGGTCGGCGGTGATCATGACGGGCCCGGCTCGGGTGTGGCGGACATTCAGGCGCCGGCTCGTTCGGCGGAGTGCAGTCGGCGTCTCTGAAGGATGCCCGGTCGAGCAAGCTCGGGCAGGCCCCTTGACAGTGCGCCCACAATAGTTATCATAGCAACTGTTATTACAACAACCCTTTTTCTATGGCTCAGCCCAGGACCCGGACCCGCGTCAGCGCGGTTCAGAGCGAGATCAAGCAGTCCAAGCCGTTTCGATCCACGGCTCAGGAGGCGACTATCGCGCTCCTGCGGACCGCGTCGGTCGTGCACCGCGTGTTCGCACGGGTCCTCGAGCCGTGGGCGCTCAGCCTCGCGCAGTACAACGCGCTGCGGATCATCCGCGGCGCGGGTGCGGGGGGCATCCCGACGCTCTCCATCCGCGAGCGCATGCTCGAGGAAGGGACGACGATCACGCGCATCCTCGACAAGCTCGAGGACGCGGGGCTCATCCGCCGCGAGCGCAGCTACCCCGACCGACGCCAGGTGCTCTGCTACGTGACCGACGCGGGCCGGAAGCTGCTCGACGCGCTGGACCCGCAGATGGACACGACCGATGAGGAAATCGTGGCGACGCTGAACGAGGCGCAGCTCGAGCAGCTCATCGGGTTTCTGGATGAAGTGCGAGCCGCGAACGCCGAGCGGGGCGCGCCGAGGACGGCAGTCGCGCGGGACGCTGGTTCGTCCGGGCGGTCGACCCGCGTCCACGCACGACGAACGAACTGACGAGGATCGTTCGGGCGGCATATACATGCTCTGACAACTGTTGTACCGACTATCAACACGGACCTGACGAGACCACAATGTACCGCATGCTCTTTCGAACCCGCGCCGACTTCGGCGCGCTCGCCGGCCGCATCACGCTCGGCGCGATCATGTTCCCGCACGGGCTCCAGCACGCCTTCGGGCTGCTCGGCGGCTACGGTTTCGGCGGCACGCTCACGTGGATGACCGAGACGGTCGGGTTCCCTGCCCCGCTCGCGGCGCTCGCCATCGTCACCGAGGTGATCGCGCCGGTCGCACTCGTGGTGGGCCTTGCCGGCCGGCTCGCGGCCCTCGGCATCATTGGCCTCATGATCGGCGCGGCCAGCACGCACGCGCCTAACGGTTTCTTCATGAACTGGTTCGGCACGCTGCCGCCAGGGAGCGAAGGCTTCGAGTATCACCTGCTGGCCATCGGGCTCGGCGTCGTCGTGGTCGTGAATGGCGCGGGCGCCCTGTCGGTCGATCGACTGCTCACGACGCGGTTCGGCCGCTCGTACCGCGACGACGTCACTCGGGTTGCTCCGGCCGTCACGTCACGAGGGCAACAGGCAGCCTGAGACAGCCGACGGTTTCTCGGTTCACCGCTCGATCACAACCATACCATCACGGAGACACATCGATGCCTATCAAGCAGCAGGTGCAGCACCTCGTGGAGCTCGTGGAGCAGGGTCGCATGCTCGAGGCGATCGAGGCCTATTACGGCGAGAACGTCGCGATGCAGGAGAACCTCGATCCGCCGACGGTGGGGCTCGCGGCCAATCTCCAGCGCGAGCGCGAGTTCTTCGACTCGCTCCTGTCGGTGAAGTTCCGCGCCGTGTCGGTGATCGTCGAGGGCGAGCGGGCGGCGATCAACTGGGTGTTCGACTACACCACGGCCGATGGCCAGCGGTACCGCATGGACCAGATCGCGGTGCAGACGTGGCGGGACGGGAAGATCGTTCACGAGCGGTACATCTACGATACGGCGACGCTGGCCCTCGCGGCGTAGCCGCAACGAAGCGCTGGTAGCCGGGGCTGGAGCTGGTAGCTGTAGCGAACAGCCTAACAACTACCAGCGTGGTTGTTAACGGGTCTCGATCCCTGAACCGCCAGCGGGCAGCGGCGTGTCCGCCGTCCCGGGGACCGGGTCCATCTTTTTCTGCCGCGGCCAGATCTCGTCGACGGTGTTCCCGTCGTAGAGCCGACCGTTCTTCATCACGTAGCGCACCGTATTCGTGTTGCGGATGTTCTCGAGCGGGTTCGCGTCGAGCACCACCAGGTCTGCGAGCTTCCCCGCCTCGACCGTGCCAACCTCGCCCCCGAGGCCGATCGCGTCGGCGCCGAAGATCGTTGCCGCACGCAGCACGTCGTGATTCGACATGCCACCGCTCCCCACGAGCCACATCTCCCAGTGGTAGCCGAGTCCCTGGAGTTGCCCGTGGCTACCGATGCCGACGCGACCGCCGGCCTTCACGATCTCGTTCGCGATCTTCGCCTGCCCGAAGTGCGGGTACTCCTCTCTCATGAACCAGCCGCCCGAGTTGCCACCGCCGAAGCTGCCGCGCACGCGGCGCCGTGTGGACGCTGCGAGCACCTCGTACGGGATGAAGCGGCGCAGCTTCGGGTCGTTGTAGACGTCCTCGGTGGTGTAGAACCAGTTCTCGCCCCACGGCCCGCCGTACGCGACGAGGAACGTCGGCGTGTATGCGATGCCGCTCTCGGCGAACAGCTTCACGACGTCCTTGTAGAGCGGGAAGATCGGCAGCGAGTGCTCCTGGCCGGGGTACCCGTCGATGACCATCGTGAGGTCATAGCGGTAGTCGAGTGCACCTTCGGTCGTCGGCATGATCTGTTGCTCGCGGGCGGCGGTGATGATCCACTGCCGCTGTTGCCGATTACCGGCGATGTACATCTTGAGCGTCTTCGTGTCGTAGTACTGGCTGTAGCGGCGCATGATGCGCCGGGCGTGCTCGAGGTCCTTGATGTCCTCACCCATGGCGGGGACGTACCCGGTGCCGAACAGTCCTGGGCCGGTGGAATAGATGCGCGGGCCGACGGCCATCCCCGCGGCCACCGCGTCCTCGTAGGTGAGCACATCGGTTGTGCCGGTCTGCGGGTCGCGTGTCGTCGTCACGCCGTACGCGAGGTTCGCGAGATACGACCACGGCTGCTGGTGCACGCCCTGCTGAAGCCGCAGGTGTGCGTGCGTGTCCACGAAGCCCGGCACGATGGTCTTGCCGGCGGCATCGATCTCCCGCGCGCCGTTAGGCACCTGCAGCGTCCCCGCGGGCCCGACGGCCACGATACGATTGTTGCGCACGAGGATGTCGCCGCGCTCGATCACCTCGTCGCCCTTCATCGTGATGATGCGCGCGTTGCGGAACACGGCGACCCCGTCGGGGATGTCGCGCTTCACGCGCAGCGTGATCCGGGTTTCCACCGGCTGGTAGCCACGCGGGTTCGCGGCTGGCCCCGTCGCGCGCGCCGCGCTGTCGGCTCCCGGACGAGCAGCACCGGCCGTGTCGCCGCGAGCACGTCTCGCCGCTTCGACCGAGTCATCATACTGCCGAGCGCGGTCGAGGTCGTAGACGAAGTGGGAGTTGCCGATGGACCAGTGGACGTGCTTGCCGTCCGCGCTCCAGCTCGGGAACTGCGCGCCGACATCCGTCAGGCGCCGGGCCGGGAACTCGGCGGCGTTAGGGTCGGCGAGGGAGATCGACGGCGCTTCACCCGTGAACGGAACGGGGACGACGTAGAGGTCGTTCGCGATCTGCGCGAGCGCCTGGTCGCCGCGCGGGGCCATCCGAACGGTCGCGGCGGGCGCGCCCGCCGGGCCGCCGGGCGCCGGCTCGGGGAACCGGGCGCCGGTGACGCGCAGGTGCGTTCGCTGATCGCTTCCGTCCCACCGGATCGACACGACCCCTTCGCCCTGCCCGTACATGAAGATGCGATTCGTGTCACTCGTGAAGTGCGGCGCGCTCCGTCCCTGCGCACTCGCGATGAACGTCGCGCGCCCCCCGTTCGCGGGCACCCAGATGAGCTCCGCCGGTCCGGCGAAGCCGCCGGACTCGCGGATGGTCTGGGCCGGGCTCCGCAACGCGACCACTCGCCTGCCATCGGGGGACCACGCGGGCTGCAGGTAGAGCGCGTTGCCCGTGGTCAGCTGCGTCGCGCGTCCGCCGGCTGCCGGCACCTTGTACATGCTGCCGCCCTCGCGCGTCCACGTCACGAACGCGATCCACTGGCCGTCCGGCGACCACGCCGGCTGCGCGTCGTTGCCGGTGAGGTCCGTGAGGCGTCGCGGCGTCCCGTTCGGGTAGTCCATGACGTAGACCTTGTCCATCGCCACGAATGCGAGCCGCTTGCCGTCCGGCGACGGGACTGCGTCGCGGATCTGCCTAACGGTGAACTCGGGCGAGTCGTCGACCTTGTAGTCGAACGCGAGCTTCGGGCCGATGCCGATCTGCGCGCGCACGCGAAACGGAATCGCGGTCGGCGGGCAGGCGGCGCTCGGGCGCGGGTCACGCGTGGCGGACGACGCGCCCTGAGCGGCCGGGCACGTCACGGGAACGCGCCAGATCTTGCCGCCGTACGACACGACCACGGCCTGCGCGTCGGGCGTGAACGAATACCCCGGCAGCACGTCCAGCGACGCCACCGACTCCTGCTCGTCCCGCTGTACGGGATACGCGAGCCACCGCTCTTCGCTCGTCTCGAGGTCGCGAATGCGAAGGCCCGTCTGCGTCTCGTAACGCGAGCCGTACACGAGCCACTTGCCGTCGGGCGAGACGGCAGGACGAAACGCCGAGCCGTGCAGGTTCGCGCGACCTTCGCGCCGGCCGGTCTGCCGGTCGAAGGTCATGATCTGATATTGCGGAAACCCGGCATTGTACTCCCAGGATCCCGCGCGCTGCGCGTACCAGATGAAGCGCTCGTCCTTCCCGAACGCCGCGCCGAGCGTGCTGAGCGGGAAGTTGCCGGCAAGCATGGGTTGCGGATCGCGGATGAGCTGCGTGCCGCCGCCAGCATCCTTGTGGAACATCCAGAGCTTCGACGTTCCGATCGGTCCCGTCGCGCGCGAGACGACGATGTAGTTGCCGTCGGAGGTCCACTCGGGCGAGCGGTAGCGGAAGTTCTTCCCTTTCGTGATCTGCTTCGTCTGCTTCGTTGCGACGTCGATGGTCCAGACGTTGTCGCCGCCGTCGCGGTCGGACGTAAAGACGATGAGCTTGCCGTCGGGGCTGAACCGCGGCTGCGCGTCGAACGCCATCCCGTTCGTCAGCTGCGTCGCGTCGCCTCCGGTGATGGGGATCGTGTAGAGATCGCCGAGCAGGTCGAAGACGATGGTGCGCCCGTCCGGAGCGACGTCGAGCGACATCCACGAGCCTTCGTCGGTGTCGATGGAGATGGTGCGCGCGGGGTCGAGCGGGAGGTCACGCGCGCGTGGCTGGGCGGCGGCGACGGTTCGGGCGGAGTCCTGCGCGGCCGAGAGAGTGGTCGGGGACAGCACGGATACCGACGCCAGCGCGAATGACGCAAACAGTATCGGGAGACGCATGGGGACCTCGGACAGGGCGTATGCTGGATGGTCGAAGATGACCGCCGTCACCCGATTCCGGGAGGCGGTGCAGACCAGACCAGTTGAGTCCCACGCGCGGTCAACCCGAGGTCCAGCTCGACTGGGGCGGGCAGCTCGGCGGGGGCGGAACGTATACGCTCCGTCCCCGC
>DASURJ010001085.1:0-9962 GCA_036280115.1 Gemmatimonadaceae bacterium | reverse complement strand
GGGGTGGCAGGTGAACCTCACGAGGGTGGCACTGGTCGGCGTCGGCGTCCTGTTCATGGTGATTGGCAACGTGCTGCCCAGGGCACGATCGAACTTCATCTTCGGCATCCGCACGCCGTGGACGCTGTCGAGCGACACAGTGTGGACGCGCTCGAATCGAGTCGCTGGGTACTCGATGGTCGCCGCCGGGCTGCTCACCGCCGCGAGCGCATTCATTGCGAGCCCATGGCGCTTCGTGATAGTGGTCGTGAGCCTCGTCGTCAGCGCCATCCTGCCCATCGTCTACTCGTACATCCTCTGGTCGCGCGAGCGAGGCGGTCCGGCGAGCGACTGACGGGGCGTTCGTAACGGGGCGGCGAGCACGCGGTCTGCAATGAGTGAGACCATGACATTCCGACCAGTGCGCGAGCAATTCGAGTCCTCGGTTCGAGGGCGGTCCTGACCCATGGCGGTCGCCGAGCGCCGACGTGAAGAACGCGGTTTGAGCCGCGTGCTGTGGGACGTGTTGTACAGGGGGCTTCGCGCCTCGTACAGGCGCGCGCACTCGTTCACGACCGCGCTGGGGGTACTCCTCGTTGCCGGCGGCGCCATCGCGGTGGCCGGGACCTACGCGTTCGCCAAGCTGGCGCAACTGGTCCAGGGCGGAGCCACTCAGCGGTTCGACGAGGCGGTTCTGCACTGGATGGGGCAAAATCAGACCGAGTGGCTCGAGCGCCTCATGGTCGAGGTGACCATGCTCGGCACATGGATCGTCGTGCTGAGCATCGTCGGCGTTGCCGGGCTCTTTCTGTGGCTGACGCAGCACAGGTATTCAGCCCTGTTGCTTCTGGTCGCGACGGCCGGCGGAATCGGGCTCAACAGCATCCTGAAGATCGGGTTCGATCGCCCGCGGCCCCAGGTGTTCGAATGGGGCACCCACGTGTCGACCTCATCGTTTCCGTCCGGGCACGCGATGAGCGCGGCGGTCGTGTTCATCACCGTCGCGTACCTCGCGGCGCGCCTGCAGAAGACCCACAAGGCGCGCATCGCGACGCTCGCGGTGGCCGCAATCATCGTCGCCAGCATCTGCTTCAGCCGAATGTACCTCGGCGTTCATTACCCGTCCGATGTGATCGCCGGCGTCGTCATCGGGCTCGCCTGGGCGGCGTTCTGCATGGCCACGCTCGAGGCGATTCAGCGGTTCGCGAAGAAGAACGCGAAGCAGGTGCTCAAACACGAGGCGCCAGCGCCGACGCAGACGTCGTAGCGGCGAAAAAGCCGGAACGGCGCAAGATCGTCCAAGAGCGGGGACTGCCCCCTCGACCATCCTGAGCCGGTCATGCACACATCATTCGTCGGAACCGCGGTCGCCCTGGCCATCGCGCTCGGCGCGCCAACGCTCGAGGCACAGGTCCGCCTACCGCTTGCCGGCAACGATCCGGCCGATCGCATCGATCCCGCCGTGCGCGCCGCCATGGACACGGCGAAGACGCTGAACGTGCTGATCCTCGGACGCACACAACTCCTGGCGCCCGTCGGTGGCCTCGACTCGTTCGCCGTCCGCAACGCACGCGCCGACCGGCGCCAGCTTCGCCCGCGCGTCATCGCCGACCTCAAGCGGATCGCCGATACCGAGCAGCCCGCGATCATGCGTGCGTTAGGCGAGCGGACGTCCACACGCCTCTGGATCATCAATGCCGTCGCATCGTCGGCGAACCCGGACGAGATCCGCCGCCTCGCGGCGATGGACGAAGTCCGATTCATCTACCCTGCCCCGGCGCAGCCGTCGCGACCGCAGAACGATACCGGGACGCTACGTGCCGTGCTGCGCCCTACGCCACGCCCGGCGTTCGACCCGTCAGGAAAGCGGATCGCGTGGTATCTGGATTCGCTCCGCGTGCCGAAAGCGTGGACGGAAGGCAGGGCCACCGGTGAAGGCGTGCTCGTCGCGTCGCTCGACAACGGCGTGAACTATCTGCACCCAGATCTGACGAACAGCATCTGGGTCAATCCGCGCGAGATCCCACAGAACGGGCGCGATGATGACGGGAACGGCTACGTCGACGACCTCTACGGGTTCGACTTCGTGGCAATGAACGCCGAGGTGGGCGCGTTCACGCCAGGTGGACCGTCGCAGCACGGGAGCGTGACGTCCGCCATCATCGTCGGCGACGGCACCGAAGGGATCGTGACCGGTGTCGCGCCGCGCGCTCGCCTCATGGCGCTCCGCGGCAACGGCACGATCACGGCGCCGCTCGCCATTCAGTACGTCCTCGACCACGGCGCCGACGTGCTGAACATGAGCTTCAGCCTCCCCGACCTCGGCAACAGCCGTGGACTCTGGCGGATGATGGCCGATCACGCCACCGCGGCTGGCCTCGTGCTCGCCGGGGGCGCCGGCAACTTCCGCCTGAATCGGCAGGTTCCGCTTCAGCACTGGGCTCCGAAGGACGCGCCGAGCGTGATCTCGGTCGGCGGCGTCGACTCGACCTTGACGCTCGCGCCGTTCAGCAGCATGGGGCCGGCGGAGTGGAGCTCGGTCGTGCTCTACAGGGACTACCCCATGCCTAACGGCATTCGCAAGCCGGACGTGGTGGCGTTCCCGGGCGCGGGCTACCCGGTCGTTGCGTATCCGCGAGGCTACCTCGACCCGAATCCGTTGGTCCGCGGGAACTCGTTGAGCGGGCCGCAAGGATCGGGCGTCGCTGCGTTGATGCTGAGCGTGGCCCCGGGCCTCCCGGCATGGCGTGTTGCCGCCATTCTCCGGGCGACCGCTCGCGACCTTGGCGCGCCGGGCCCCGACAACGAGTTCGGCGCCGGACTCATCGACGCGGCGGCGGCGGTTCGTGCGGCCGTCGCGGAGGTCGCCGGAGCGGGTACGGCGGGGCGCTGATCGTCCGAGAGCTGGCGGCGCCGCTGATCCAGTTCTCAGTTGGCAGTTCCGAGTCGAGGAGTCATCAGTCGCGAGTCCTGCAGTTGCCAGTTGTGAGTACGGCAACTGGGACTGACGACTGAATGACTGGACACTGATGACTGCTCGACTGGACACTGCGGACCGACCACTGACCCTTCTCCGCGCGCCGATTCTCGGTCTCGTCCCGGCATGCCACACCGCCTAACGTCAGCGGCGGAGGTACTCGTCCGTTCGATTGATCCAGTCCTCGCGCGGCGGGCTGAAGACGTCGAGCACGCGCGTGTCCTCCAGCGCCTCCGCGGCGTGCGGCACGTTGCACGGAAGACTGATCAACTCACCGGCGCGGAGGTCGTACGACTCGGCGCCGTCGTCGCCCACCTTCAGCCGAAGGCAACCCTCCAGGATGACGGTCATCTGCTCGTGCACGTGCGCGTGCTTCGGGACGATGCACCCGCGCGTGAGCTCGACCTGGGCGACCATGATGCGCTCGCCCGTCACGAGCCGCCGGCCGAGTAGCTCGGTCACCTGCTCGTGTGGAACGTCGTTCCAGCGGTGGTACGCGGCTTTCGGCGTGGCAGCGGGCGACGACATGTGCGGACTCTCCAGAAGTCGGGATGAACGAGGCTGATCGCACTCAGCATGGGTGCTCTGGACGCGATCGCCAATGTGTTGTTGACATGGCGACAATGCGCAGGGCAGGTCGCGCTCGGCAAGGAGTCAGAGCAGCGTGGCGAGAAACTCCGCCGCCGATTCAATGGGTGGGCACGGCGCGACGCCGCCGTCGGCTTCGACGCGGGCGATCTCCACGGCGACCCAGTGCCCCCGAGGCGCCTCGCTCGCGAACTCCGCGGCGATGATCGATCCTGGCGGCGCCGAGATGCGTCTTGCGGCCGAGAAGAGCGTCCGGGACGGGTCGAGCGACGCCTGCTCCTGCTTTACCGGGAAGACGGGGATCGCGCCGCACGACTTCCACGCGTCCACGACGCCGACTTCCGCGGCCGTACATGCGGTGTCGAACAACCCCGGTCCCGCATGCTCGGACAACCAGCACACCACAGTCCCGAGCTGCGCACCGCCACGCGCTACCGCGCAGAGTGCTCTCAGCAGCGCCTCCGCATCCGCTCGCGGAGCGTCATCGAAGCGAACCCCGCAGAACGCGAGATGGCCCGAGTCGTCGCAGGCGAACGCCTCCACGGCGTACTCGCCACGCGCCCGCAGCGGGGCGAGCAATCGCGCCACCTCGTCGTCGGAGGCGCCACGCGTCACGCGCGCGGCGCGTTCCCAGATGCCATCGACCGCCACCTGCAGATGCGTGACACGGGCGCCGCGGGGAACGAGGGACCGGAGCGGCGCGTGGGCCGCCCCTGGTGCTCGCGGGCGGCTCCGGCGTTCATCGTTAGGCGTCGAATCGCGGTCAGATGCCATTTTCCATACGGGCCTCTCTCGTTTCCCGTTGCTTCCGCTGCACGCAATATCGTGCCTAGCCACGTACGCGCCGGCCCCTTATTGGGTCGCCCTCCCTCTCGTCCCTGTTCGCGGGAGGTTCGTCCCGCCCGATTTGGCGCGCGTGATCCCACTCCGTCAGGTTGCCGGCATGACTCGACTGGAACTCGTGCGCCCGCGCTCGCTCACGCTGCCGCTGTGGTCCGTGGCCATTGCCTCGACGATATCCGCTCAGACGCCCTCATCGGGGACTCCGCCAGCGGCGTATTCCGTCGGCACCGCGTACGACATCGCGCGGGGACGCCTCGTCATGTTCGGTGGATTCCGGCGGGGCGGCTACGCCGGCGACACGTGGGAGTGGGACGGGCGGGCGTGGACGCTCGTGACGTCCGGTGGTCCAGGGCCCCGCAACGCTCCGGCGCTCGCGTACGACGCCGACCGCCGCCAGGTCGTGCTCTTCGGTGGCGATACCCGAGCGACCGGGCCGTTAGGCGACACGTGGGTGTATGACGGGACCGCGTGGCGTGAGCTCGCCGTGCCGGGGCCTCCCGCCCGGACGACACATCAGATGGTGTACGATTCACGCCGGCGCCGGATCGTGTTGTTCGGCGGCTCCGCGGGATCGACGATGCACGGCGACACGTGGGAATGGGACGGCGCGCGCTGGGCCCGCCGGGCCACGGACGGTCCGTCGCCGCGCACGCTGCACGGCCTCGCGTACGACGCGAGGCGAGGCCGGGTCGTCCTGTTCGGCGGCACGAGCGTCCTCCAGCCGGACGCGCCGAGCTACGACGATACGTGGGAGTGGGATGGCGACCGATGGACGCGTGTCGACGCGTCAGGGCCGAGCGCGCGCGATCACGTCGCGATGGGGTACGACGCCGCGCGCGGTGCCGTGGTTCTTCACGGCGGGGGGTTGGGCCCCGTCGATCCTGGCGAGACGTGGGCATTCGACGGCACCTCGTGGACCCGCCGTACGGCGTCGGGCCCGCGGCGTCGGTTCGCGCGCCTCGAGTTCGACACGAAGGAAAATGCCCTCCTGCTGTACGGCGGATTCGACCGCGAGCCCTCGAACGAGCTGTGGCGGCTGACGGGGACGGTGTGGGAGCGACGGGCGCCGTGAGGGCTGCGGCTAACGAAAGTGTCGCAGGAATCGGTCGGGAGCGTTCAGGAAATCGCGCGTGACCCGGACGTGCTCGAGGTCCTCGTAACTGGCGTCGGATATCGGGACCGTGTCGAAGCTCAGGATGCGCGCACCGGGACACGCGAGCAGAATCGGCGAGTGGGTCGCGATGACGAACTGTGCGCCCTCACGCGCCGCGTCGGTGATCAAGCCCAGCAGCGCGATCTGCCTCTGCGGGGAGAGCGGTGTCTCCGGCTCGTCGAGCAGGTACAACCCTCCGGGGTACACGCGGCCGTTGAACAGGTCGAGAAAGCTCTCCCCGTGCGATCGAGCGTCGAAGTATGCCAGGTACGATTCGGCACCGCGCTCGTCGACGTGCTCACCCGACAGGGCACGCTGCTCTGCGTCCTCCGGCCGTACGCCTGACAGCTCGAGCTTTTCACGCGCCATGCGCGCCTCGTTTCGTGCCTGACGCTTGAGGTACCCGAAGAAGTCCTCCGCCCGCAGGTAAAACCCGCGCTTCGACTTCGGCGCCCACGAGAGGCGGAGCTCGCGGGCGAGCTCGCGCTGCGGGCCGAGCGTGCGGTCGTAGCCGACTTCCTCGCTGCCCACGGCCGGAAGTCCTGCCGCGATGGCCATCGCCTCGAGGAGCGTCGACTTGCCCGTTCCGTTCTCACCCACGAAGCACGTGACGGCCGTCGTTAGGTGCAGCTCGGGAAGCGTGCGTATCGCCGGAACGCTGAAAGGAAATGCGGAGCGGCGATCGGTGTCGCGACTCGGGTCTACCGATGTACCAGTCCGGAGGGCAACTCGGACGAGATGAGGCATGGTGACGCGACGGTTACGTGCCGTCGTCCTGATACGATGGTTCGTTTGACGCCGCAGCGCCACTGTACGGCCGCCGGTGTTGTCGTGGTGTGCGTGCGCATGGAGACGGGCTCGCCAGTCACCGGCGAGGCCCCGCACGAATTTTCGCGGCCCAATGTCCCAACGTTCGTCGTCTTCGGCTCGGCACACATTGCCGGCGGTTCGTCCCCGCTGCAGTCGTCGTGGCCCATCCGCCACTCGAGCAGTCCCATTAGAAAAGCTGCCAAGCGTGTCGGACGTAGATTGCCTCGCATGCACTCGCTCGCCGCACCTCACCGACGACGCGGGTGGTGGCATATCCTCTGTGTGTCCGTTGTGGTTCTTCATCATTCCCCAGCAAACGGCAACGCGCGTCGGAGGGATTGGGAAAGAGGGATAGCCGAGCGGTACGTACGCGAGCTCTGATCATGCAGTTGGCCTTCATTTGCAACATTTCATGCGCAACGTCTTATTCGCTTGCGTTCCGGCCATCGTTCCGGCCATCGCCCTCGCGCAGGCCGATACGACCGTCAGGAATGCCGGCGCGCCCCGCTACCCCGGCGTTGCAACTCTGATTCGCGAAACCTCTTTCGGGAGTATCGATGGCGCCGATGAATACGTGTTCGGCGACATTTCCGAAATCGCCGTCGCGCGCGATGGCTCCATTTATGTGTTCGATAGGCAGGTGCCCGCGCTTCGTAAATACGATGCAAGCGGCAAGTATGTCCGAACGTTCGGACGAAAGGGTTCCGGCCCTGGCGAGTACCTCAACACCGGAGGACTCGCAGTATTGCGTGATGGACGCGTGCTGCTGTGGGACACCGGCAACTGGCGCATCAACGTGTACTCGCCGGACGGCAACGTGCTCCCCACCCTCGTCACCGCGAGTGGGATGGGCGCAGGCCAGACATTTGGCACCGGCCGCGCCCTGACCGTTGATAGCGCGGGACGCATATACACTCGCCGTCCGATCCGGGACGGGAGGACCAGGCGAAACGTATACATCCGTTACCGGGCCAATGGTACGGTGCTCGATACGATTCCGGCGCCGCAATTTGGCCCCGAGCCACCAAGCATTTCAGTCTCGAGCCGGAATGGCAACGCGAGGTCGTCGGCGCCCGTGCCGTTCACGCCAACACCGAAAGCCGTCTTGAGCCCCCTGGGCTACTTCATCACCGGCTTCCCGAGTCGCTACGCTTTCGAAATTCACTCGGGCCTGAGGCTGGGGTCTCCCGTGAGTATTCGGCGCACTGTTACACCTGCGCGGGTCACCGCACAGGAACGCGACTCGGCGCGCAAGGCAATTGAGGAACTCTTCCGGCGTACGAACCCGAACTGGACGTGGACTGGCCCCGACGTTCCTCGGACTAGGCCGTTCTACGCGAGCATTGCCGTTGGAGATGACGGGCGCATCTGGATTGCTCTCGTCGGCGAAGGACGACGGCCTGGCACGCTCATGGGTGCGACGCTCGGCGCTCCCGCCCGGCCGCCACAATCCCGCGAGCCGACCGGCACCCCGACACCGGCCTTGTACGATGTGTACGAACCGAACGGCGCATACATCGGACAGGTGCAGGTACCACCTCGCGTCTACACGATGGTGCGCAGAGGCGACCACATCTGGGCCATCGAGCTTGATGACGACGACGTGCAAAAGGTGACCCGCTTCCGCATCAACTGGAAGTAAGAGGGAGCCCGAGACAACGTTTCGGTCGGCGGGGAATCACTGTATGCGGTTGTCCCCTCGCCGGCTGGGGCACGTGTGCACGCCGACGTGCGCTGGGACGCCCTCCCTCACGATGTGCGAGACGAGGTGCTTACTCGGTAGTGCGAGATGCTGCGCGCTCATGGCAGCCGAGGCCGCCGAGCGGATGGGGGCGATGCCTAACGCCGATACGGGAGACACGATCATGACGCTCCCAGTGAGTAGGTCTGTATGGCCTCTGCCCTAGGCCCAGAGCGCGTTCACGGGTCTCACCGCAGGCGGTCTCGACCGACCGGTCGCGTGAGAGCGCGAGCGGCCAATACCCAGTCTCGCCGCGCCGTTTACTCCACCTGCATCACGGTCAGCGGATCGACCCTCACGGCGCTCAACGCCGGGATCAGCGCCGCGACCACGGCCAAAAGCAACACGCCCAGCGCAGTGCCGAGGAAGATGGTCGGGTCGGTCGGACCAACCTCGAGCAGCAAGGTCTCGATGTACCGCGTGAGCACACGCGCACCGAGTGACCCGATCACCACGCCCGCGGCGCCTAACACGAACGCTCGCCGCACGATAATGGTGCCGACGTGCCGCCGCGGTGCGCCGAGCGCAAAGCGAATGCCGATCTCCCGCCGGCGCGCGGCGACGATGAAAGCAAGGATGGCGTAGACGCCGAGGCCCGTCAGCGTCACGGCGATGCCCGCGAATGCAGCCATCGTCATCGTGTAGAACCGCGCCGGGCCGACGGACTCGCGCGCGAGCGTCGCGAGGTCGGTGGTCGTCTCGACCGGCAGATCGGGCTTCACCGCCCACACGGCCCGCTCGAGGTCGCGAGCCGTCACGCGTGACCGACCATCGGTATGCGCCACGAAGCTCACCATGTTGAGCGAGCCCTGCGCGAGCGGCTCGAAGAGCTCGGGACGCACTCTCGTGTCCGTGCCCGATAGCCGAGCGTCGCGGGATATGCCGACGACCGTCGCGGTGACCCGTTGTCGGCCGCGGGTGTACGTCACGCGCTGGCCAACGGCTGTCTGCCGCGGCCACCAGCGTGCGGCGGCGGTCTGATTGATGACGACGACACGCTCCGCGGTCCCGTCGTCGCCGGCGGTGAACCCCCGTCCTGCTACGACCGGGATGCGCATCAGCTCCAGATAGTTCGGTGTAACGGTCGTCCGAAATGCGGTGAATGGCCTGCCATCCTGCGGCACGCCCGGCACCTCGATCTCGGACAGTGCGAACATTCGCACGAACGGCAGGTACGCCGTCGCGGCCACCTCGCGCACGCCATCGATCCGCGCCATCCCAGCAATCACGTCCCGAACGAACCGTCGCTGCCCCTCGGGATCGTCGCTCGACATCGCCGCGCGCTCGCCGAGCCTGACGGTGACCGTGGCGCGGTTGTCGAGGGCGAATCCGGGGTCCTCCGGCAGGACGCGCAGAAATCCCTTCATGAGCAGGCCGGCCCCGATCACGAGCATCACCGACAGCGCCACCTGTGCGACCACCAGCGCAGCCAGCGCGCCAGGTGCGCGGGTGGTGACGCGGGTGCTGCCTAACGTGACCGGGCGCCGCCGCGCCGCGACGGCCGGTGCCAGTCCGGCGGCCGCGCCTGTCGCGAGCGTCGTCACGATCGCGAACGCGAGGACACACCAGTCGACGGTAATGCTTTCGACTCGTGGCAGCACGTGGCCACCGAGCGTACGGACCGCACTCACCAGCCAGACGGAGATGATGATGCCAAGCACGCCGCCAAGGCCGGCCAGCACGCCCGACTCGGTCATGAGATGGCGCGTCTCCCGACTCGCCGATGCGCCGAGCGCGCGGCGGACGCCGAGCTCGTGGGCGCGCGACGTCCAGCGCGCGAGGAACAGTGTCGCCACGTTCGCTGTCGTCAGGATGAGCACGAGCAGGACCGCGCCGAGCAGCACGAGCATCGGGCGGCGAACATTTCCGAG
>DASURJ010001084.1:0-8535 GCA_036280115.1 Gemmatimonadaceae bacterium | reverse complement strand
GTTCGCAGGCGCCAGCAACGGGCATCAGGGCCGCGAGCAACAGACTCGAGAGTAACCGCTCCATATCGTCTCCTTCCGGATCACGTCGGTGTGCGTCCATGGTGAGGCCATCACGCACCACGCACTTCTGCGACCAGACATCGCGGAACGCCTGTCCGATCGTGTGGACCGTGTCGGCCTCGCTGCGGAAATCACTTACGCGGTTTGCGCCCCCACCGCGTGGCACTCGGTGCAGTAAACGCGCGAGCTGTCGAGGCCGAGAAGCTCGGTCGTACGACCGCACTCGGCGCAGCGAGCCGCAACGTGCCGGAGTGCGCTCGTGTCGAGGCCGTTGTGCGCCAGCCGGAAACGCAATACCTCGACCGGCACCGCCAACAACGGGCACTGCGCCTCACCGCATGGCTCGGCGACCTCCAAGCACACGAACTCCGCATCCGGAAGCGGTGCCTGCCCTTCGTAGAGCGGCTCGTCGGTGCGCGCGACGTGCACCTCACGATCGCGCGCGGAGCAGAATACGGTGTCGACTCGCATCGTTCCCTCCCGGCCGGCCGACCGGCCTTGGGACCTCGGTGACCGTGCGGCGCTGCCGCGCGGCTCGTACACCTGCCCTACCACCCACCGGCCTGCCTCGCCCACGCTGGCGCGGTCAAGCCGTGCCCATTCCCGCGAACCCCATGAACACGAGCGAGAGCGCCGCAACGATCAGGAATACCAGCGCCGGACCTCGAGCAACGGCCGGAATGGGCGCGAACTCCAGCCGCTCGCGGACGCTGCCGACGATCGCGAGCACTGCCGTGATCCCGAGTCCGCCGCCTAACGCGAACATGAGACCTTCCGGAAGCGAATAACCGCGGTTGGTCTGGAAGATCGTGAGCCCCAGGACCTGGCTGTTGCTCGCGATCAGCGGCAGGAAGATCCCCAACTCGCGATACAGCCCGGGACTGGCCTTGCGAATGAAGAGCTCGACGATCTGCACGATCGACGCGATCGCGACGATGAACGCGATCACTCGCAGGTACGGCGCATTGGCGAGCACGAACCGGTTGAGCACCCAGGCCGCGAGGCTCGCCAGCACCATGACGAACGTCGTCGCGAGCCCGAGACGCAGTCCCGTCACACTCTTGTTCGTTACGCCGATCACGGGACACAGGCCGAGGAAGTACACCAGCACGAAGTTGGTGACGATCGCGGCCGAGACGAAGATCCAGAACATGTCGCTCATACGACTGCCGCCTCCGGTTCCCTCGTCGTCCGCGCAGGCACGGGAGCGGCCACAGTGACCGCCGTCCGGGCGCGCTCGCGCGCCACCTTCCGAAGATCGTGCCAGTTGGCGATGAGGAGCAGCATGCCGATCATGAAGAAGCCGCCCGGTGGAAGCATCATCACGACCCACGGCTCGAACGAGCCCGGCATGACGTGCACGCCCAGGAACGTGCCGTTGCCGAGCAGCTCGCGCGGAATCCCCATGAGCAGCAGTGCGATCGTGAAGCCCAGGCCATTACCGAGCGCATCGAGCACCGAGAGCCCCACCGGCTGGCGCGACGCGAACGCCTCCTGACGGCCGAGCACGATGCAATTTGTCACGATGAGGGCGATGTACGGCCCCATCGCCTTGTGGACATCCGGCACGGTCGCCTCGAGCACCATGTCGGCCACCGCCAGGAACGTGGCGATGATCAGGATGTACGTCGTGATGCGAATCTCGTGGGCGATGAACTTCCGCATCGCCGAGACGATGATGCTGGACGAGACCAGGACGAAGGTCGTGGCCAGACCCATCGCGAGGCTGTTGGCGACCGCGTTCGTGACCGCGAGCGCCGAGCAGAGCCCCAGCGTCTGCACCAGTACCGGGTTCTGGTGCCAGAGCCCTCGGGTCAGGACGCCTCCCGCCGTGGCGGGCATCGACGTTTCCTTGATGACCAGACTCATTCGCGGCTCCTCACGCCTCCGCGGTGCGTTGTTCGATCATCCCGTGGCGATCGCATGTCGTCCCCCACTCACAGCACACGGGCGAGCTGCGCGCCGGGTAGGTGCTTCGTCAGCGCGCGCGCGATCTCTCCCTCACTCAGTCCGAACAGCGCCGTGGTGGCCGCATCCGCCTGCATCACGGAATCGGCGACGACGGTGAGGCTCTGCATCGCGGTCTCCCGCGGCCGCGCCGTTGCCGGGTCCATGAGGTGATGGTACCGGTTCCCCTGATGACGGAAGAACTGGCGATACGTTCCCGAGGTCGCCACGGCTCCATCCGCGAGTCGCAGCGTGCCGGCGATCGCCCGGTGGTCGGTGGGCGACTGGATCCCGATCGACCACGGCTCGCCGTCGGGCGCGGTGCCTAACGCATACAGATCGCCACCAGCCACCACGAGCCCCTGCGCCACACCGTGCCGGCGGAGGGCCGCGACCGCTCGGTCGACGCCGAAGCCCTTGGCGATACTACCGAGATCGAGCCGCACATCCGCGTCGTGGAAGCGCAGTACCGCGCTGCCACCACGCGCCCCGACCTCCACGGCCCGGTGAAACCGTCGCCCGGCCAGCTCGACGATGCGCTCGGGCGGCGGCGGCTCGTGGCGGTTCTTCACGTCCCAGAGGCGTGTCACCGCACCGATCGAGGGATCGTAGCGGCCATCGAGCGTGTCCGCCCACCGCAACGCCTCCGACGTGACTCGCGCGGTCTCGGGCGTCACGGCAACCGCATCGCGCGACGCGAACAGGTTGGCGCGACCGATGTCGGAGGTGTCCGTGAACCGCGTCATCACCCGCTCGACCCAGAGCAACTCATCCGCGGCGGCATCGATCGCGACGTGCGCGGCAACTGGGTCCCGGTGCACGACGGCGAACTCCGCGATCGTCCCCATCACCGGGATCGACCGCCGCACCACCCGCACAGGGCGGCGGGCAGCGAGCGGAATCGCCGCCGTGACGAAGGCGCCGAGACCGAGGCCGACGAACTCGCGGCGACCGATTTGCTGCAGAACGCCGTCTCGTGTGGTGGTCATGGTTTCGCTCCGGGCCTCTTGCACGCGCCGTCGCCGATACACCCGGCACAGCGACCGCCGGTGCAGTCCTTGTCGCGGGGGCGGAGCAGCGTGAACAGGCCGAACAGCAGCGCAGCCCCGATCATTCCGACGATGACAGTCATGGCGTGGCCTCCTTCAGGTACGCGTCCATCAGCGGCTGCCACCGCGCGACAGCGTTGTTGATGATGCGGATGACGGCGCGAGAGGAGATGGTCGCGCCGGTGATCATCACGATTTCCTCAGGCGCCCCCGTTCCCCGCCCGGGCTTCACGCCGTTCAGCGGCGCCGCGGCGTCCACGAACGCGTCCACGAACGCGCTGTCCTTCACGATCTTGTCGCCGAGCCCCGGGGTCTCCTTGTTCGCAATGACGCGCATGGCAATGACCTTCCGCGCCGCGGCGTCGTAGCCGAACATCACCGTCACCGGGTCCTGGAAGCCGTTTTCCGTGGCGCTCATCGCGAACCCAATGCGCCGGCCGCCGGTGTCGTAGCCGAGGTAGATCTTCTCGAGTCCTTTCGTGCTCGTCTCCGATGGCAACGCCTTCACCAGCGCGCCCTGGTGGAGATAGAGCGTGTCGAGGCTCGCAGGCGCCTTCAGGACTTCCCTGATCGCCTCCTTCATCACTTCGGCCTGGTGGTGCTGGATCCTCGGCAACGTCACCTGGAAGGCGGTCACGATCAGCAGACCCGCGAGCGCGCCCGCGGCGGTCATCATCGCGACGAGCCTCCACGACGGCACGTCCTTGTTGGCGTTAGGCGGCGCCGCTGTCATTCCCATGCTCATCGGGCCACCTCCGCCGACCGCGTCGCGGCGGCCCCGAATGGCCGCGGCTGTGTTACCCTGTTGATCGCGGGGACGAGGGCATTCATGAGCAGAATCGCATACATGACGCCCTCCGGGAGGCCGCCCCACACCCGGATGACCACGACGAGCAGGCCGATCCCGATGCCGAAGAGCACCCGTCCCCGCTTCGTGACCGGCGCCGTCACCATGTCGGTCGCCATGAACACCGCACCGAGCATGAGTCCACCCGACAGCAGCATGAAGGCGGGGCTCGCGTACCGCTCGGGAGCGAGCGCGAAGAGCACGCCCTGAAACGCCGCGACGGTGCCGAAAATGCTGGCCGGGATGCGCCAGTCGAGATAGCGCCGCACGGCGAGGTAACCGCCACAGATCAGAATGAGCAGCGCGGACGTCTCGCCAAGTGAGCCGCCTGTGCTACCGAACAGGAGCGATCCCATCTCCGTGGATTGTTGCTCGAACTTCCAGAGGCCGAGCGGCGTCGCGGCGGTCACCGCATCGGTGGCGCGCGCGCTCGCGAACGGGAACGCGAACGTATCGCCGCGCAGCGTCCAGAAGCCGCCACCCACCGCCGGCCATGTGGTGAGCGCCACCGGGAACGCCGCCTGAAGGAAGGCGCGGCCGAGCAGCGCGGGGTTGAAGATGTTGTGGCCCAGTCCACCGAAGAGCAGCTTCCCGATCCCGATGGCGAACACGCCGCCGAGGAATGGCATCCAGAGCGGCACGCCTGCCGGAAGTGTGAGCCCCAACAGGATGCCGGTGATGGCGGCGGAACCGTCAGCGAGCGTTCCGTGACGGCCAATGAAATGCTCGGTGAGCACGGCGCCGGCGACGCTCGCGAGCACGACGAGCAGGGCGCTCACGCCGAAGAACCAGGCGGAGACAATCACGAGAGGCACGAGGCTCCCGACGACGTTCCACATGATGGTCGGCACCGAGTCACGCCCCTTGAGGTGGGGCGCAGCGGTGATGACCACCGGGCGATCGGGGCCGGCGATGCGCGTCATGCCGCACCTGCCTTGGCGCGTTTCGGCGCCGCTTCGCCTGTCACGGTCGCGCTCCGGCGGAGCGCCGACTTGCTCGCGAGAAAGAGCTGGGCGAGCGGGATGTTCGACGGGCAGGCGAAGCTGCACGACCCGCAGAGCATGCAGTCGGCAAGGTGAGCCGCCTCCATCTCGTCGTAGCGACCCGCGCGCGCCAGCTCGCCCAGGCGTGACGGATCGAGGAACATCGGGCACGCGTCCAGGCAACGCCCGCAGTGAATGCACGGATAGGAGCGCTGGTCGCGCACCTCATCCGCCGTCACCACCACGACGCCACTGGTGCCTTTGAGCACGGGAACGTCGAGGGAGTGCTGCGCGACCCCCATCATCGGCCCGCCGTGGATGACTTCCGCGGCGTCGTCGGTGAGGCCGCCACACGCCGCGAGCAGGTCGGTGTACTTCGTCCCGACGGGCACGAGCAGGTTGGCCGGTTTGCGAACGCCGTGTCCGCTCACGGTGATCACGCGCTCGACGAGCGGGAGCCCCGTCTCGAACACCTCCCCGATCGAGGCCACGGAGCCGACGTTCTGCACGATCACGCCGACGGAAGCCGGGAGCTTCCCGCCCGGCACGCTCCGCCCGAGCACCGATTGGATCAGCATCTTCTCGGCGCCCTGCGGATACTTCACCTCGAGGCCCAGCACGGTCACGTCGAGGTCGTCGGGCGCGGTGCGGCGGAGCGCCGCGATGGCGTCGGGCTTGTTGTTCTCGACGCCGATCACTCCGCGCCTGACGCCGAGTGCGTGGAGCATGACGCGGAGGCCGAAGTGGACGCGCTCGGGGTGCTCCACCATCAGCCGATGGTCCGTCGTCAGGTACGGCTCGCACTCGGCGCCGTTGACGAGGACCGTGTCGATCGGCCAGTCGTTAGGTGGCGTGAGCTTCACGTGCGTCGGGAAGGCGGCGCCGCCCAGACCGACTACCCCTGCCTGCCGCACGGCCTCGATCACCTCGTCGTGCGAGAGGCCGTGCCAGTCGGGCACGAGCCGGGGCCGCGGGAGTTGCGTTGCCCATCGGTCCACCGCGATGCGCACGGCGGGTTGCATCGAGCCGTCCGGGTGCGGCCACAGGTCGACGTCCACGACGGTGCCGGCAGCGGACGCGTGCACGGGGCACGACACCCAGCCGTCCGCCTCGCCGATCACGTCGCCACGCTCCACCCGCTGGCCTGCGCGGACGACGCATCGCGCCGGAGTGCCGGCGTGCTGACGCAGCGGCAACACCACCTCGGCCGGGAACGGCATGCGGCGGATCGGCAGGGAGGCCGTAAGCTCCTTGAGCTCGGGCGGGTGGACGCCGTGGGCAAAGCCCGCGCCGCCCAGGAGCCGCCTCACGAAAACGGCAGCGCGCGCTTCAGCCATTTCTCGAGATCCTTCTCCTTCGGGTTGAGCGGCGTCCCTGGATGGATCGCACCGACGGGACACTTCTCCGCGGCCGTGACGAGCTGGGCGAACGTGCCGGCGCGCGGGTCCTTGATGTAGGCCTGCTTCTCCGCGTTGTACGCGAACATCTTCTTGTTGACGCCCGTGCACTCGTTGCACGACGTACAGCGCTCGCTCTCGATGTACGGTTCGACGGTGAGCGCGTCATCGCTTGCTGGCGGCGGCGGTGACACGATCGCCGCCTCGGTCGCTGCCGGTACGGCCGGCGGTGCGGCGACCGGCGTCGGCGTTGCCGCCACCATCGTCGCGGTCGCCGCCGCTGCCGCTACACTCGCGGCGGGCATCGGCACAGGAGTGGTCACTGGAGCGGCCGACGGCACGGGTTCCGGCATCGCGGTTCGCGTCGGCGTCGTCGCTGACTCGGACGTTCGCGCCGGCGGCGCAGCCGCGAGCCCCGCGTTGACCGTGTCCAGGAACTGCCGCACCGTGCGCCCGTCCTCTGCGGCGCGCAGCAGCCCATCCGCAAGCTTGCGCGCCACGAGCGTCGGATACGTGGCCTTGAGCTCGGCGACCTTGCGCTGGTGCTCCACCTCGAGTGCCTGACGCCGCGCATCGAACTCGGCCTGCAGCTCGTCGGCGATGCGCTCGCGAACGGCCGGAGCCACGCGGCGCCCACCGAGCTCCCGGAGCTCGGCCCAGAAACGCTGCCGCTCCTCGGTGAGCCGCACCATCTCGGGCGAGACGCTCCACCGCTCGAGCCGCTTATCGGCACCGAGCACATGGATGAACGGCGACTTCCCTTCCCGGTCGTCGGTCCCGAGCGTGAGCCACTCGTGCAATGGCAGTTGCTCGTCCGTCCACGCATCGCGAGCGATCGCCTTGAAGTGGCGGCGGAACCGCCCCTCGGTCGCCGCCCAGTCGGCGGTCGTGAGCGGAAGCTCTAACGTCTGCGCCGCGCCACCATCGTCGACGAACTCGATCGTGTACGTCGGCCAGTCATCATCGGCCGATGGGTTGCCTGCGAGATCGAGACAATCCGTGAGCGACGCGCCCGCGTCCGGATCGAACGTGAGATACGGGAAGGCGCGCGACTCGAGCGCGAGCCTCGCGGCGCGCTGGGCCGCGTCGTCAGCGAGCCCGTGCTCCACCGGGCACGGCGTGTAGATGTTGAACACCGCCGGCCGCCGCGAGTGCAGACCGCGGATCACGCCGCCCATGAGATGCGAGGCGGACGCCTGCGACGACTGATGCACGAACGCGCCGCGGTGCGCGAGCGCGATGAGCGCGAGCTCCTTCCGCTCCTCGGTCTTGCCGTGCTGCGCCGGTCCGAACGCCGCCATGTCGGACACCTGCCCCGTGAAGCCGCTCGTGCACGCCTGGCCGCCGGTGTTCGAGTACACCTGCGTGTCGAGCACGATGACGCGGATCGGCTTCCCGCTCGCGAGCAGTCGCGAGAGGTTCTGGAAGCCGATGTCCAGCATCGCGCCGTCGCCACCCATCGAGATGATCGGCGGACAGAGGGCCAGCTCCTCGTCGGTGAACTGCCGCCAGTCGAAGTCGGCGAGCTCTTTCTCCGTCTTCTCCGGGTCGTATTCACCGGACAGCAGGGCTTCGGCGCGCCGCACCGCGGCGAAGTTGTCCGCCATCTTCCGCATGTGCCCCTCGAACACGCCGATCGCGACCGACGGGCTGTCCTGGAAGAGGTGGTTCACCCAGGGGAACGGGTACGGGTTGTAGGGATACGTGCTCGCCCACACCGAGGAGCAGCCGGTGCTGTTCGCCATTCCGAGCGCGGCCCGGCCGCGCCCGCCCGGCCCCTCTTCGTAGCGCCAGCGGAGATCCTTGATCGCTGCCGCGGCGCGGGTGAGCCGCGCGACTTCGTCGCGCGCCTCTGGCGCGAGGTGCAGCGTGACATCGGCACCGCCAACGCCGGCGTAGAGGTCCACGTCGGCGGCGAGCAGCACGCGGGCGCGCTCCTCGAGCCCCGTCTGGAGCCTAACGAGCCTTGCGACGAGCTCGGCGGCGCGGCGCTGCATCAGCGCCTCGATCGTCGCGACGACGAGGTGGACCGCCGTCTTCTCGCCACAACCCATACACGCGCCGTCGCCGCCCACCATCGAGCGGTAGGTGCCCTTCTGGAGCAGCAGCGACGGGAGTACGCCGATCGCGTTCTCGATGTCCGAGACGTTCACGTAGCGGTCGGGCGTATCGGGCAGCTGCTGCCAGAGCTTCCAGTCGCGGCGCAGCTTGCGGACCTCGGCGTCATCCTGCTTCACCGTGACGAGGGCGCC
>DASURJ010001083.1:0-8808 GCA_036280115.1 Gemmatimonadaceae bacterium | reverse complement strand
ATACGTCGAGCTGTTCAGCGGCGCGGCAAAACGCTCCGTTGGGGGTCAGAGTCCTAACGCATCGTTCGACCGCGTCGCGTTCTAACGATGCGTTAGGACTCTGACCCCTCACGTACCAAGGCATCGCGCGCGCGGCGCCCTTCATCGCGGGTGCCGGCATTCAGAAGGGGGAAACGGATGAGGGGATGAGGGGGATGAGAGGGATCGCTCCGAGGCCGGGACCCGCCCTCGCGCCGGGGCCGTAACTGAGGGGGAACTGCGCCCGGGTCGAGTGCCGTCCACGGGGAGTCGTTCCCCGTCATTCACGTCCCTGCGCGACCAGCCCTCTCTCGCCGGGGATGAAATTCCCTCATCCCCTCATCCGTTCCCTTTCCTTCTGGACGCCGACCCGCCCACGACCGGCCGCTGGTGAGGGTACTCACGCGTGGCGGTAGAGAGAGGATCCGAGTGCCTCTCCCGTACACTCCGCCCGGAATGACGCGGCGGCTACTGCTCGCCTAACGGCGTGATCTTCACTCCGCCGTTCGGCGCGTCGAGGATGAGGATCGTGCGGACCCACAGCTCGTCCACGCGAATCGGCCCACTCTCGGCCAGCACCTGATCCGTTCCCTTCGCCGTGACGCGAACGACCCAGTTCCCCGGCGTGCTCTCGACGAACGACGACGACGACTGAAACGGGAACGGGTCCATGAACTTCACGAACTGCTGGAAGTCCGGCTGCGTGCGGTAGACGTCGATCGGCGGTGCGTTCGCCGCGAGGTGCGACACGCGGAGCTTGCCCTTCCCCGGCACCGGCGCGGCGCCCGTGTCGCCGAGCGCGACGGGCGTCATCGCGGTCGGCGTGCCGATGACGACGACGCGGGTCGTGTCACCCTGTCGCAGCGTCACGGTGGCTCCGCCCGGCGTTGCGGCCGCGCCTGCAGGGACGATCTTCACCTGATGGACGCCTAACGACAGCGCGATGGGCGCGGAGGGCGTGCCGTACGGCACGTTCGTCAGCCGGGTCTGTCCGTCGACGACGACATCCACCGCGGCGAGGGCCGCAACTCCAGGCACCACTTGAAGGCGTCCGTCAGCGTTGCCGTTGGTGTCTGGACCGGACGCGTCGCTGGAGCAGGCCGCCATCGCGACGAGCGCGGGGAGCAGCCGAAACGATCGGGCAGTCATGCGGGGGCTTCTCCTGTCTGGAGGGAGGCTTGGCTGCTCCTTGAAACCCTCGAGGCCCCCGCGAGGTCACCGCGCTGGGACGGACCGGCAGCCCGGCTCACGGCCGCCGGCTGGCTCGACTGTGGAGGCGCCGGTGGCGCCACGACCCCGCGGCGCCGCCAGGCCAGCCCGGCCAGCGCGCCCGCGATTACGCGAAGGCCTGTCCGTCCGCCGCGAGCGTCGGCGGCGGCACCAGGTCGGGGACCGGGTCGAGCTCGTTCACCCCGCACCAGTTGAGCAGCCCGGCGAGATCGACCGCGTGCTCCATCGTGTCCACCATGATCTGCGCCATGCCGTTCGTCACGACTGGCAGGAACGCGAGCCCGTTTCGCCCCGGACGTCTCAGCGTCCGCGCGGCGACGCGCCACGGTCCGGACCGCTTCGCGAAGTCCACACCCCGCTTCCTCAGCGATTCGGCCAGCACATAGACCGCGCGCGGCTCGTACCGGCGGCGCCGATCGGCATCCGCCATGGATCCGCCCGACGCCGACTCCTCACTGGCTGCGCTACGCTTGAACAATCCCATGGTGCACCCCCGCCTCTTGCCTGTTCACAAAGTCGATTGAACCCGACCTCATGGTCGCTACAGGCAAATCCAGTGCACAAACACGGCTCAGCTCACTGCCACCTGTGCCCCTGACGCCCGACGCCGGCCCGCTTTGTTCTGCAGCATGCGTGCATCGGCCTCGGCGAGCAGGTCCTGCAGCTTGATCGCGGCACCGGCCTGAAAGCACAGCGCCCCGGCACTGATCGACAGCCTCGGCACCGCCGTTCCGGCCGCCGTGTTTCGGAGGTCGATCTGCTCCTGGAGCTTGCCAAGCACGAGGTGGACGTCCGCATCGGTCGCATCGTCAGCAAGCACCACGAACTCGTCGCCTCCGAGCCGCGCGACGAGGTCCGTGCGGCGGAACGCCCCCTGAAGCACGCGGGCCGCGTCCACGAGCAGACGATCGCCGGCCTCATGGCCGACCGTGTCGTTCGTCCACTTGAGCCCATCGACGTCGGCGAAGACGAGCAGACACTGTGACCCGGTCCGTTCGAGGAGCTGGAGGCGCTGGTCCGCCATCGTCAGGAACGCGCGGCGATTGTGCAGCCCCGTCAGCTCGTCGGTGAGCGACAGCGCGCTGATCTCCTCGAGCAGCCGATGCCGTTCGCGCGCATAACGAATGGCGCGCTCGAGCATGTCGCCCGTGACGCGCCCCTTCACGAGATAGTCGGCGGCGCCGGCATGCATTGCGTTCAGGTCAGTCGCCCGATCGCTCTGCCCGGTGAGCATGATGACAGGCGTGCGCGACCCGCGCGCCCGCGCCGCACGCAGCAGGTCGATCCCGGTCTCGCCGCCGAGATGATAATCCACGAGCGCGACGTCGAACTCACCGTCGAGCAGCTTCGTCAGCCCGATCGCGCGCGTGCTCGCCCAATCCACGAGCAGCCGCGCACCGAACCCTTCGGTGAGCAGCGCGCGGGTCAGGACGTAGTCGTCCTCGTCATCTTCCACGAGGAGCACGCGCACGGGCTGATCAGGCATGCGGGCGCGGGCCCTCCGGGAGCTCGACGATCTTGAACCAGTAATTGCCTAACGTCCGAACAATCTCCACGAGCCGGTCGAACGTCACGGGCTTGGTGATGAACGAGTTTGCTCCGAGATCGTAGGAGCGCAGCACGTCCTCCTCGGCCTTCGACGTCGTCAGGACCACGACGGGAATACGGCGAAGCTCCGGATCGCTCTTGATCTCCCGCAGTGCCTGACGCCCATCCTTCCGCGGCATGTTGAGGTCGAGGAGGATGAGCCCCGGCCGCGGCGGATGTGCTTCGGCGTACTTGCCGGTCCGGGTCAGGTAGTCCATCAGCTCCTGGCCGTCTTCGACGCACCGGAAGCTGTTCCCCAACCGGCTCTCTCGCATCGCGTCCTCGGCCATCATGCGGTCGTCCGCATCGTCGTCGGCCATGAGGATGGTGATGGAGTCGGATGTATCACGCAGCATGACGAGCTCCAATGCGCTCCTGAGCAGGAACGGTCAGAATGAACCGGGACCCCGTCCCGGGCGTACTCTCGGCGTGGATCGAGCCGCCGTGGCGCTCGGCGATCTTCTGGCAGATCGTCAGTCCGATGCCGGTGCCCTCGTACTCCGATCGACCGTGGAGCCGGTGGAACGGCAGAAACACCTTCTCGCTCTCCTGTGCGTCGAAGCCGATGCCATTGTCCACGACGTAGATCTGCGCCACCCCCGGCGCGCGCCGGAGTGCGTACACCTCCACGACCGGCGGTACGCCCGGCCTGTGGAACTTGAGTGCGTTGCCGATCAGGTTCTGGAAGATCTGCCGGATCTGCACGGGGTCGCCCTCGATGCGCGGCAACTCGCCCACCGTGACGCGACCGCCCGTGGACTGAACGCGGAACTCGAGATCGCCGAGTACCTCGTGCACGAGTGGCGCGAGGTCGATCGTCTCGTTCTCTCGCTTCTTCGTCGTTACGCGCGAGAGGCTGAGGAGCGCATCGATGAGACGCTGCATCCGCGCGGCCGCGCCGGTCATGCGGTTCAGATAGTCGCGCCCCTGGTCGTCCAGCTGTGGCCCGTACTGCTTCGTCACGCGATCGGCGAACGCCTGGATCTTGCGCAGGGGCTCCTGCAGGTCGTGGGAGGCCACGTACGCGAAGTGCTCCAGGTCGCGATTGGACGCTTCGAGCGACGCGTTCTTCTCGGCGAGGTCTCGCGTGTGTCGGGCGACGAGCGCCTCGAGGCGCCTCCGCTCGCGCTCGAGAGAGCGCGCGCGCAGCACAGGCACGGCAACCGCGGCGCCTAACACGAGCAGCACGCCGAGCGACCGGAACCACCAGCGCTGCCAGTACGGCGGGAGGATCCTGAACGCCAGCGTCGCCGGCGACGCACTGCGCACGGCGCCGTTCAGCGCCGTCACCTCGAAGCGATAGACGCCGGGGGCGAGCCCCGCGTACGTGATGCTACGGTCAGCCGCGGCCTCGGACCATTCCTCAGTCAGCCCCACGAGGCGATAGCGGAACCGAACGGCGGACTCGTCCCTGAAGGTCGGTGACGAGAACCGGATGCGAACGACGCCGCGGTTCAGCTTCGTTCCGTTCGTCGAGTCGCCGAGCGCGAGGGGCGTGCCGTCGAGCGTTGCCCCTTCGATGAAGATGGGCGGCTGCATCCGAGCGGACACATCGTGGCCGGGCGTGTAGCGAACGACTCCCGCGCCGGTCCCGAACCAGAGGTTGCCTTCGGCATCCTCGAACGATGCGCTTGCGCTGCCCTCGAGCTCGACGAGCCCGTCGCCACGACCGAAATGACTCAGCTGCTCGCCGGTGAAGCGGTCGAGCCCCTGGTTGCCGAACAGCCAGACGCGGCCGCGCGAGTCGCCGAGGATTTGCCAGATGAAGTTCGACGCGAGCCCGTCGCGCGTCGTATACCGGCGCACGCGGTGCCCGTCGATCCGCAGTGCGCCGTCGCCGTTCGTTGCCGCCCAGATGCGGCCCTGCGCGTCCGACTGTAGATCCCAGATGGTCTGGTCGCTCGCGCCTTCGTTCGGGCCGAGGACGCGAACCGAGTCCCCGTGCAGAATGGCGATGCCGCCGGCGATCCGTCCGAGCCAGAGGCGACCGGCGTGGTCGAGCGCCATCGAGATGACTCCTGGCCTCGTGATCTCCGCCGGCCCGACGGTCGTGATGCGTCCATTCTCCCACCGTGCGAGACCGCGCTCGGTGCCGAGCCACACACCTCCTTTGCCGTCGGGGAGCAGGCAGTAGACGGCCTCACCCGGTAGCCCCTCGGACTCGCGGTAGACGCTGACGCGGCCGTTCCGATACCACACGAGGCCCCGCCGCGTGCCGATGAGCATTCCCTCGTTAGGTTCCCGCGCCAGGCCGAAGACGCGCCCGTCGGGGATCGCCGGCATCGGGAGCGGGTGGAACCGTTCACCGTCGCGAATCGCCACACCCATGCGCGTCGCGAGCCACATGCGTCCGTCGGCGTCTGCCGCCATGTCGCGCACGAATGGACTGGGGAGTCCCTCGCTGGTGGAGTACGTCCGGAACGGGCCGGGCACGTGTTTGCTCGCGCCGCTCTCCGTACCGAACCACACGTCGCCCTCGCGGTCGACCATCACGCGAAGCACCATCTCCGACAGGAGGCCGTTCTTCGTCCCGACGCGATCGACCTGGTCGCCCGCGACCCGAAGGACGCCGGTTCGCGTGGCGACCCAGATCCTGCCGTCGCGGTCCAGCGCCCCGTCGACGAACGTCGTCCCGCGAGGAAGAGCGCCCTCGGCCACGGCGGTCACGGCGTCGCCGCGTCGCACGTAGAGATGCCCCTCGACGCCAATGAGCAGGCCGCCGTTCGCCGGCGCGATGAAATGCACGAGCGTGTCGCCGGGAAGGCGCTGGCTGTCCGCGACGAAGCGGTTGCCCTCGCGGCGAACGAGCCCTCTCGGAGTCGCCGCCCACACGCGGCCCGCCGAGTCGGCGACGACGCGAATGATGCGCTCGGCGGGAAGTCCGTCCGCCGTGGTGTAGTTACGGAACTTCCCGTCCGCGAAGTACGACAGTCCTCGCAACGTCCCGATCCAGATGCCGCCGCGCGCGTCGAGCGCGATGTTGCGTGTATTGTCACTCACGAGCCCGTCGGTCTGCCGGAGGCAGTCGAACCGGTTGCGGGTCTTGATGCACAGCCCACCCGACGTCGCGATCAGCAGGCGCCCGTCGGGGTGCTCCACGATGTCGAAGACGGCGTTCGAGGAGAGGCCGTCGTCCTGCGTGTACGTGCGAAACTCCGCGCCGTCGAAGCGGCTGAGCCCGCCGTACGTGCCGAACCACATGTAGCCGCGCGAGTCCTGGCGGATGCCCATGACCTGCGCCTGCGGCAGGCCCTCGGCCCCCGTGTACTGCCGGAAGTTGAGCGTCTGCGCTTCGACCGGGGCGGCAGCGAGCAGCACCACGGCGATCGCGGCGCCGAGCCGCGTGCCTAACGCCTGTGCCTTGCGGCGGTCGGCGTTGGTCGCGAATGCCTGTGGAGTGCCTGCCATGCCGATACGTCCGGAAAGGTGATGAAGCGAGCGGGCTCGTCCCGCCACGGGACATCCGTGACGGATGTCCTCCCCTTCCTTGGTATCGGCCAGCGCGGACAGTTCTGAAGCATCCGCGCATCAGTCGCCGCGAGCGAGCCACACACGTTCGTGCCCTGGGTCACGAACGCCGCGCCGCGGTCAGGCGGGCAGCGCGTCGCTGGGGGGCGTGTGTTTGAGGCGGTGCCACTCGAACGTGGCGAGGCGCTCGTGCGCGGTGCCAGGACCGGCGGCATACCCGATCATCTGGCCGACCGCATCGAACGTGAGCCCGACGCATACCGTCGGGACGACGCGGGCGGCGAACCACGGCCCGCGCCGGATTCGCCGCACGTGGCCTAACGTGCGAGCGAGTCGCACCAGCGGAATGAGCGGTGACGCCGCCGCGAACGCGAGTCGCCGCGGCAGCGACCACTGCCCGGATCTCGTATGGGCGAACGCTCGGCCGCTGAGGAACGCTACGCGCACCCACGACGACCAGAACCCGAAGTTCGTGTGCGCGGTCTGCGCAGCGGGCTCGAGCAGGAGCCGGTGACCCTTCCGCCGGAGGTCCCACATGAGGACCGTCTCCGCTTCCATCAGCGTGTCGAGCGCGTCGCCATACTCCAGGAGCACCGCGCGCTTGTAGCTGGTGTTGTGACCGGGCAGGAACTCTCGTTCGCCGCGCTCCACCGGCGCGAGCCACGGACCGTAGCCAATGAGGATGTCGGCCCAGCTCACGATCGTCTCGGGGTTCGCGTTGCGCATCGCGGGCCCGACGGCGACGTACGCGTCGTCGTGGGCGACGAGAAGCGCCTCCGCCCAGCCCGCAGCGGGAAAGCAGTGCTCCTCGCCGAACGCGACGATCGGCGCGCGCGCGGCGCGAATGCCCGCCGCCCGTGCGGGACCCGTGGGGGTCAGCGACGCGAGGCGAACGACCTGTACGCCGGCGAGTGGCGCGACGAGCTCGTCGTCGATGATGATGTCGGCACCAGTCGGCGCGACGATGACGAGCTCGATCCGGTCTCGCACACTTTGCCGCACCACGCACGAGACAGTGCGTCGGATGGTGTCGAACGAGTCGGGCGTGATGAGGACGACCGAGAGGGCGGGCGTGGGCGCGCCGCGGTGCGAGTCGTCAGGCATGGGCTCGGTTTTCGACAGACGCGAGGGGCATGGAACCCGCTGCCGTGATGCTGTCGAGCGTCACCACACCCTGCCGGCGCGCGGAGGACTCCGCCGCGTCGATGACGGCGATTGCACGCAGTCCGTCGGTCACGTCAGGCGTCACCACCGATCGATCGCGCACGGCGCGCACGAACGCCTCGAGCGCGGCCGGGAAGGAAGGGTCGTTGAGCGGCGCCCTCATCTTCCGCAACGCGTATGGCAGCGCCGCGAGCTCGGCGACGAAACGGGTGACCGCGAAGCCGATGGCGCCGCCGGCAGCGGCCGGCACTGTCTCGACGCGGAGCGATCGGTATCGATCGATGCTCAGCTTCGCCTCGGTTCCGTACACGTCTATCCGGTCCTCGTCGATAGCGGCGAGCGAAAACAACGAATGCACCATGACACCGCTCGTGAGCGTCAGCCGCAGGAGTGCCGTGTCGTGCTCAGTACGCACGGACCGCAGCTCCGCGGAAACCGTCGCGACTTCGGCCCCGGTGAGGAAGCGAGCGAGATCGACGTGGTGCACGGCGAGATCGAGCAACACACCACCGCCGGCCTCCCGGTGTTGCTTCCAGTGCGGTAACTCGCGCGCGGCAGTCGAGAACACGGTTCTCAGCGCTACCAGTTGGCCGATCGCCCCGGCGGCGATCCGCGCGCGTGCCTGCTGCATGAGCGGGTTCCAACGGTAATTGAAGCCCATCATCGCAACCGGCCGCCCGGTCCCGTTCGCGTTGTGTGCCGCCTCGTCGCTCGCGGCTACCACTCGGCGCGCATCGGCCAGACTCGTCGCGAGCGGCTTCTCGATATAGACGTGGCGTCCACGCTCGAGAGCGCCAATGGCCGCTTCGGCGTGAAGCGCTGGCGGGAGCGCGATCACGACTGCGTCCACGTCCGGCAAGTCGAGCACATCCCGGTAATGCGCGAATGCGCGAGCGTTCGGTACGAGGGCCTGTGCGGCCGCGAGCGACTCCGGGTCGGAGTCGGCCACCGCGATAACGCGCGCCTTGCCCATCCGCGAGAGCGATGGGAGGTGGGCGGCGCGAGCGATGCCGCCGCATCCGAGTACGGCGATTCGAACGGTCACGGGAACCGCAAAGAATGGTGTCGCTGGGGCGAATGGTATGTAACGCGGCTCACAGAGACCAGATTCGGCGATTGGCCGGGGCTCGGATAGTTTCCGGAGATCGTACCATCTGGACGCCTGACGGACACGAGTCGTGACGGACACACGCCAGCTACTTCAGCACTTTCTCGCCGCGCTCGCGTATCGCACCCAGAAGGCATTGCGTGGTGCGCCCGAGTCGTTCGCGGACTTTCGCATCGGACCCACGACGCGGACACCGCACGAGCTTCTCTGGCACATGACCGGCGTGATCGGAT
>DASURJ010001082.1:0-13394 GCA_036280115.1 Gemmatimonadaceae bacterium | reverse complement strand
GGCGCGCTTCACGGCTCGCTCCTTCTGGTAGTCGATGTCGAGCATCTGGCTGCGGACGCCGTTCCAATCGCCGAACTGTCGGAGGGCCTGTGCGCGCGCGGCCGCCGGATCCATGCCGCGCTCGACGAGTCGCCGCGTGCGCATGTCCAGGTGAAACGCCAGTTCGGTGTCCACGTCTCGCTCGACGCGATGCGCTCCGAGCTCGATGCGCGCGACGCGTCGTTTGCCCGGGGGAGGCGAACCACCATCGGTGGACACGGAGTGCGCCTCTGCGCTACGTGGTGACGGGACTGGTCGCGCGGAGCGCACGTCCCGCGCGCTCCACGAACCGATGCCACGATGTCGTCCCGGCCTGGAGCCGGGCGCGGCCCGCGCGCGCGAGACTGTAGTACTTGGCCTGGCGGTTGTTCTCGGACAGGCCCCACTCGGCGGCGATGAGCCCGCGGCGCTCGAGGCGGTGGAGCGCCGGATAGAGCGTGCCTTCGCCGATGAGGAAGGCGTCATCGGTGGCCTGCTCGATCCATTCGACCACGGCGTACCCGTGCCGCGGTCCCCAGCTCAGAGCCTTGAGGATGAGCAGGTCGAGCGTACCGCGCATGAGGCTGACATCGAGGTCGTCCATGGCCGGGATGGAAAGGATGTCATCACACTAGCATCCTTCCCATCGCGACGCAAGGGGAAGGGCCTCGTCCCCGCCGCCTGCTTGCCGTCATGCCGGGGTGACCAAGACGCGTGCCGTCGTCGCGCCCGGCCGCCTAACGACTTATCGGACACCGCCTCGCCGTCTGCAGGCGGGCGAATGAAGGTGCCCGCCGCGATAGCCCGCGCGACGCACGACGCCGTGTCCGCACCCTTGTCGAGCTGCCAAATCCAGTCGGATTCAACCGGCGCCCGATGGCCGATCCCCTATGCCAAGGCGTTTCGCGATCAGCCAGTCGATCAGCCTCGCGGGCAACGCCAGAGGGATCGTCCAGTTCAGGAAGCGACGCGGGACGACGGCGTAGGACGTGCGGGGCCGCGACACCGTCAGCGCCTTCCACACCGCCTCCCCGACAGCCTCCGGCGGTAGACCACTGCGGCCGCTCCGCAACGCCGACTTGAGAAAGCGCGGCAGAAATGCGGCATACTCGGTGTGCTCGTATGGCGACGCTCCCGCCTCCTCCGCCTTGTCCCAGATCGGCGTCGCCACCGAGCCGGGGTTGATGATGACGACGTCGATCCCGAACATCATGAGCTCTCGCCGCAGACTATGCGACATCCCCTCGAGCGCCCGCTTCGACGCGGCGTAGGCGCCGAGGAACGGCGCGCTCAGGCGGCCGGCGACGGAGCTGATGTTGACGATCCGGCCGGGCGCGCCGGTTCGCCCCCGGTCGGTTCCGAGGAGCGGCGCGAACGCCTGCACCGCGGCGATGGCGCCGAGCACGTTGACCTCGAGGTGACGGCGAATCTCATCGAGCGGCTGGTAGAGCAGCGGCCCTCCAATCGCGATGCCGGCATTGTTCACCAGGCCCCAGAGCGTGCGTCCCTCGATCGCTGCGGCGACAGAGCTGGCGGCTGCTCGCATCGCAGCCACGTCCGTCACGTCGAACAGGAGTGGCGTCACGCCGCGCCCGATTTCCGTGCGGAGCCGGTCCGCATCGGCTTCCCGCCTAACGCTGCCGAAGACGTGCACGCCGCGCGACGCGAGCACCCGCGCGGTCGCCAGGCCGATGCCCGTGGACGCGCCGGTGATGACGACGTGTCGAACCATGGAGGGCGCGAGCCCTAACGCCCCGTGCGCCTGAGCACGCGCCCCGGCCTCGCCGTGGTGGGGCTCCCGTCGGCGAATACCTCCAGACCGTTCACCCACACGCGCTCGATCCCGACCGAGGGGCGGTGGGGTTCCCGCGGCGTCGCCCGGTCGATCACCGTCGCCGGATCGAACAGCACGAGGTCCGCGAACATTCCCGGTGCGATGCGCCCCCGATCACGAAGCCCGACGTGTTCGGCCGCGAGCGATGTCATTCGACGGACGGCCTCCTCGAGCGACATCACTTTCCGCTCGCGCACGTAAATCCCAAGGAACCGGGGAAATGCGCCGAACCCGCGCGGATGCGGTCCGGTCAACGCCCCATCGGTACTCAGGTTCGTGTGCGGCCACCGCATGATCCGCTCGACGTCGGCTTCCACCATGCTCGTCCCGATCACGCTCTGAGTGGACCGCCCGGTCGCCTTCCGCATGGCTTCGGACTCGCGAATGAGGTCGATCAGTGTCGTCACCGAATCCGTCCCGCGCAGCGCCGAGATCTCGGCGACCGTCTTCCCCGCATACGCCGGGTTCGGGTCGTAGCGCCCAAGGAGCAGTCCTCCCGGTGTGGACGTCTCCGTGAGCGCGAACTCCGCCGCCTGACGGTTCTCGAAGTCGCGCTTCGGAAAGAGCACCGTCAGCGTCGAGTGCCAGTAGAGGTACGGGTAGATGTCGGCGGTGATGTCCACGCCCTGTGCGCGGGCCGCGTCGAGCAGCGCGACGAGGCTATCGGCGCGTCCCCAGAGCGAGCGCATCGCGAGCTTCGCGTGCGAGACCTGCACGGGCAGCTTCGCCTCGCGGCCGATCGCGATGATCTCATCGATCGCCTGCCAGAAGGCGTAGTCCTCGCTCCGGATGTGGCTGATGTAACGCCCGCCGAACGACGCCGAGACCTTCGCGAGCGCGACGACCTCGGCGCGGTCGGAGTAGATCCCGGGGTCGTACTCGAGGCCAGTCGAGAGCCCCATGGCGCCCGCGCGCATCTCGCCAGCGAGGATGGCGCTCATGCGGGCGACTTCGGTCCCGTTCGCGGCGCGCTTGAAGTCCTCGCCCATGACGGAATCGCGGATGGAGCCGTGGCCCGCGTACATGCCGACGTTGACGGTCGCAGGCGACTTCTCGAGCGTCGCGAAGTAGGACGCGAGGGGGAGCGGAGAGCCGCCGTCCTGGCCCCCTATTATGGTAGTGATCCCCTGGGAGACGACCGCGAGCGCGTCCGGGCGCTCGTCGAGGCCGCCATCCGCGTGCGAGTGCGTGTCGATGAACCCCGGGGCGAGCACGAGGCCGCGGGCGTCGATGACCGTCTCGCCCGGCGCTGGAGTCAGATCGCCGACTTCCGTTATCCGGTCCCCCGCGACGCGAACGGCGGCTCGGCGGCTCGGCGCTCCGGATCCGTCGATCACCACGGCGTTGGTGATGACCAGGCTTGGTTGTGAAGGGGTGGGCGCGGCAGACGGCGCGCACGCTACGAGGCTGATCGCGATCCAGAGGGAGATCGCGCGGCGGGTTGTGGGCATGAGACCTGTGACGAGGAGGCACCGAGGCAGGAGCCACGGGCTGTGTCGAGAAGATTCGCCGGTTCGCTCGGGATGACAACATCCCTCTATCGGGATGAGCGCGATTCCTCGACTGCGGCGCTTCGCGCCTCCGCTCGGAATGACCGGACGCTGACCCTGGCACGGGACGACCGGCGACAACCGGGCTTGCCAGCGTGAGCGCCCGACGCGAGAGTTGAAAGGCTCACCCGGTTCCACTCAGCCCCGAGCAATCCCTCCATGAACGTCTTTTCCGTCATCGTGCTCGCCGCGCTGCAGGCCCAGAACCCTGCCCAGGCCCAGCAGGCAACGCTCCCCCCGTCGCCCATCGCGAGGCTGGTGGTTACACCGACCAAGCCGACCATGATCGCCCGCGATACGCTGCAGTTGAGCGCCCAGGCGCTCGACGCCAGCGGGCGACCCGTCGAGAACGTTCGCTACCGCTACGTGCAATCGGGCGGCGCGCGATTCGAGGGACGAGTCGACAGCACGGGGCTCGTGCGCTCGGGTTCCACGGGCACCATCCCCGTCACGGTCGTTGCGCTCGTCCCTGGCACTCGCCCGGTGACGCAGGTGGTCGAGGTGAAGATGTTGCCTGGCCCGGCGGCGCGGGTCGCGATCGATGCCGCGCCGCCAAAGGTCGTCGTCGGCCAGCAGATGCTGCTGACGGGCACCGCGTACTCTGCCGCCGGCGACCAGCGCTCCGACAAGCTCGCCTGGCGCAGCTCCGCGCCTAACGTGGCACGCGTCACGAGCGACGGACGCCTCACGGCCGTCGCGCCGGGACGGGCGACCATCACCGCGAGCGCCGGCCAGGCGTCCGCACCACTCACGGTCACTGTCGTCGCGAACACCATTGCGTCCATCGAGATCACACCGGGAACCGTCGCGGCGCGGACTGGCGACGTTCTGCGCTTCACCGTGACACCCAAGGATGCGCGAGGGCGCGCCATCGAAGGGCTGACGCCGACCTGGACGTTCTCGCCCGGCCAGGGACTCATCGAACCGGACGGCGCCTTCGTGGGCTACGAGGCACGGCCCTACACCGTGATGGCGACGATCGGCAACCGCGTCGCACAGGCGACGGTTTCGCTCGCACACCGCGACGCGCGGCGTCCGGCAGCAGTGGTGGGACGACTCCCGCGCACGCGTTTCCGCACCGAGGAGGTCTGGATTCACCCGAACGGCCGGTACGCCTACCTCGGCTCCGGCGGTGGCGGCGACGTCATGTACACCATCGACGTCGGCAACCCTGAGAATCCCGTCGTCACCGACTCGATCATCGCGAACACGCGCCGCGTGAACGACGTGATGACGACGCCCGACGGGAAGTTCCTCGTCTTCACGCGCGAAGGCGCGAGCGACCGGAAGAACGGCATCGTGATCTGCTCGCTCGAGGACCCCGCGCACCCGAAGCCGATCGCCGAATTCACCGAAGGCGTCACCGCCGGCGTGCACTCGGCGTTCATCTACAAGCAGGACAAGTTCGGCACGCACATCTACCTCACGAACGACGGCACGGGCGCGCTGCACGTCATCGATATCACCGACCCGTACAAACCGAAGGAAGTCGCCCAGTGGAAGACCGATCGCCCCGATGCGGGACGCTCGCTCCACGACATCGACCTCCGCGACGGGCTGCTCTACGCGAGCTACTGGAACGACGGGCTCGTGATCCTCGACGTGGGCAACGGGATGAAGGGCGGTTCGCCGTCGAACCCGCAGCTCGTGTCGCAGTTCAAGTACGACCTCAACGACCTGTATCGTCAGGTGGAGCTCACCGGTGGTCCGGGCTTCATTCGCGGCACGCACACGGCGTGGCGTCACAAGAACTACGTCTTCATCGCCGACGAGGTCTTCCCTGCCTCTGGCGTGAAGGGCGCGAAGGATGCGGCCGAGGGGAGGGCGTACGGGCGGCTGCAGGTGGTAGACGTGTCGAACATCGAGAAGCCGCGCGTGGTGGCGTTCTACGAGCCGGAGTACGGCGGCGTGCACAACGTGTGGGTAGCGGGCGACACGCTCTACATGGGCGCGTACAACGCGGGCTTCCGCGCGTTCGACATCTCGGGCGAGCTGAGAGGTGACCTGCGTGCGCAGGAGCGCGAGATGGTCCACGTCCACACGGGCGACATGGACGGGCACATCAAGAACGCGCCGGACACGTGGGGCGTGGTGGTGAAGGACGGCCTCGCGTACGTGAACGACAACAACAACGGTCTCTGGATCATTCGCATTGAGCCGAAGAAACCCGATGTGGTTCCGTAGCGCCCTTCTGCTCGCACTCGCGGCGCCTGCGGCCGCGCAGGCGCCCGACCGCGACTACACCGTCCTCGTCGCGTCCGAGGCCGTGGACGTCATCACGCGCGTGACGTTCGGCCCCGGCGCCGGGCCCACGCTCGCGAAGGTCGAAGGGACGACGAAGGTCGGGATCAACCCCATGGACCCCGATGGCCCGCACGGTGTGGCGCTCTCACCCGACGGCAGGCACTACTACGTCACCACCGCGCACGGCGTCCCGTTCGGTTACCTCTGGAAGATCGACGCGAAGACCAATGAGACGTTAGGCAACGTCGAGCTCGGCAACTTCCCGGCGACCGCGCAGGTCACGCCCGACGGCGGCTTCATCTACGTCGTGAACTTCAACCTCCACGGCGAGATGGTGCCGTCGAGCGTGAGCGTCGTCAGCACCGACCCGTTCATCGAGGTCGCGCGGATCCAGACGTGTACCATGCCCCACGGCTCCCGCATCAACACGGCGGGCACGAAGCACTACTCGGCGTGCATGATGGATGACATGCTGGTCGAGATCGACACGCGAGAGCTCGCGGTGTCACGTCACTTCATGGTGAAGAAAGGCAGCGAGCACGGCGAGACCGGCGCACCGCACGCTCACAAGACGCCCGCGGGCAGCAGCAGCGATCACGCCGGCCACGGCATGGCGACGCCGAAGCCCGGCGACGTCGGATGCTCGCCGACATGGGCGCAGCCGTCACCCGACGGGCGCAGCATCTTCGTCGCGTGCAACAAGTCGAACGACATCGTCGAGATCGACGCGACGGCGTGGACCATGAAGCGGCGTATCCCGGCCGGCGATGGCGTCTACAACCTCGCGACGACACACGATGGCAGGCTGCTCATTGCCACGAACAAGCGCGGCAAGTCCGTCTCGATCATCGACGTCGCGTCTGGCAAGGAGCTCGGCCGTGTGGCGACGCAGCGTCCGGTCGTTCACGGCGCCGTCGTTTCGTCGGATGACCGGTACGCGTTCATCTCGGTCGAAGGTGTCGGCTCCGAGCCGGGGACGGTCGAGATGATCGACCTGCGCACGCGACAGCGCGTGGCCAGCGCCGACGTCGGTCAGATGGCGGGCGGGATCGACGTTCTCCGGAACTAGGCGCGGAGCATCGCGACCGGTCCGGGACGACATCGAAGTTCCACGATGAAGGTCGACTCTGACCGACTCTGACCCCAATTAGGCGGCGCATGTCCACCGTTTTGACCGACCTCCGCTACGCCGTTCGCGTTCTCCTCAAAAAGCCCGGCTTCACCGCCATCGCGGTGCTGACGCTCGCCCTCGGGATCGGACTGAACACCGCGGTGTTCTCGGCGATCGAGGCGATGATCCTCCGGCCGCTCCCCGGCGTGCGTGACGCGGATCGCCTCGTCCAGCTCTTCCGCACCTACCCTGGCGGATTCGACTACGGATCGAACTCCATTCCGCATTACCTCGATGTCCGCGAGCGCGCCACGGACGTCTTCTCGGAGGTGGCCGCGTGGGACTATACACCGATCAGCCTCTCGTCCGGCGGCGAGACGCAACGCGTCATGGGGCAGATCGTCTCGGCGAACTTCTTCTCGGTGCTTGGCGTGGGTGCCGAGCGCGGGCGCGTGTTCGTGAGCGAGGAGGACAGAAGTCCGGGGGCGCACCCTGTTGCGGTAGTGAGTCACACCGCGTGGCAGGGATTGTTCGGCGGCGACCCGCAGATCGTCGGACGAACGGTGACGCTGAACGGACTCCGCTACACGATCGTTGGCGTCGCGCCCGCCGACTTCAAGGGACCATTGCCGCTCGCCCCGCCAACACTGTGGGTTCCGCTCATGCAGATCGGTCACATCGTTCCGGGCGGCGCCGGGCGATTGACCGAGCGCGGGTCGAACTCGATGCGGATGCTGGCACGACTCGGTGACGGTGTCTCGGTCGAGCAGGCACGCGACCGGATGACGGCCGTCGTGACGGCGATGCGTGAAGCGCACCCGCGAGATTACGAGGATTCCGGTGTCCTGCTCGTTCCGCAGAATGACGCGGGGATTCACCCGCAGTTCCGCGCCGCACAGGTCGGAATGTCGTCCGTCGTGATGGCCGTGGTCGTCATGCTGCTGCTGATCGCGTGCGTCAATGTCGCGAATCTGTTCCTCGCCCGCGCCGGCGACCGTGCGCGTGAAATGGCCGTGCGGTTGAGCCTCGGCGCACAGCGGAGGCAACTCGTCAGGCAGTTGCTCACCGAGAGCCTCGTGTTCGCAGCGGTTGCCGGAGCCGCTGGGCTGCTGCTCGCCTGGTGGGCGGTCGACCTGGCGAACGGCATTCGCCTACCGATCGACTTCGCGTTCGAGCCGGGCCTTCGTCTGAGCGTGCCCGTGCTGGTCTTCACCCTCGGGCTCTCGCTCGTGACTGGCCTGCTGTTCGGACTCGCCCCCGCGCTGCAGGCGACGAAGCCGGCCCTGGTGCCGGCGCTCAAAGGGGCGTCGGCGTCGGGCGGGCCACGTTCGCGAACGAGTCGCACGCTCGTCGTCGCGCAGATGGCGCTCTCGATCATTCTGCTCGTGTGCGCCGGCCTGTTCCTGCGCAACATCCGCGCGGCGATGACAATCGACAAGGGCTTCACGAGCGACAACCTGCTGCTCGCCGCCGTGGATCCCGGGCTCCAGGGCTACAGCCGTGCGCGAACGGAGGAGTTCTACCGCCGCCTCGGTGAGCGACTCCGCGCGGCGCCCGGCGTCAGGGCCGTTGCCTTCGGTGAGATGGTTCCACTGAGTCTCGCGGATCAGCAGCGTGGTGTGTCGATCCCCGGATACACGCCATCGGCCAACGAGAACATGAGCATCGACTACAACGTCGTTGGCCCGGATTACTTCGAGGCGATGGGGATCCCGCTGCTGAGCGGCCGCGGGATCACGGCACAGGATGACAGCGTGGCGCCTGGCGCCGTCGTGGTCAATCGACAGTTCGCACACCGGTTCTTCGGCGGGGCAAATCCCGTTGGCCGCACGTTGCATGCGGACGGGCGTGACTTCACGGTCGTCGGCCTCGTGCCTAACGGGAAGTACCGCACGCTCGGTGAGGAGCCGCGCGCCTACATCTACTTCCCGCAAGCGCAGCTGTGGGAACCGTCGATGGTCGTTCACGTCCGGACGACCGGCGACCCGGCGGCGCTGGCGCCGGTCATTCGTGCGGAAGTGGCTGCGCTCGATCCGGACCTTCCGGTGTCGAACCTCCGGACCATGAACAACCACCTCGGCATCTCACTCCTGCCAGCGCGACTCGCCGGTTCGGTGCTTGGCATCTTCGGCGTGCTGGGACTTCTGCTCGCCGCAGTGGGCATGTACGGGGTGATGTCGTACTCGGTGTCGCAGCGCCGCCGTGAGATCGGCATCCGCGTGGCCATTGGTGCCGCACGGTCGCAGGTCCTGTCCCTCGTCATGGGTCAGGGGCTCAAACTCGCGGCGCTCGGAACCGTGATCGGCCTCGCGGGCGCGCTGGGAGGTTGGCGCCTCGTGCGAGGCATGCTCTACGGCGCGACCGGTATCGACGCTGTAACCTTCGTGGGGGTGCCGGCGATGCTGATCGTCGTCGCCGTGCTTGCCACCTGGCTCCCGGCGCGTCGAGCGGCGGCGGTGGACCCGATGGTTTCCTTGAGGGAAGAGTGAGGAGAAGGAGCCGGCTCCGGTTCCCCGTTCCCGGGTTTTCGGTGTAGTAGTTCGTATGCAGAGACGTCTCATTCAGGCCGCCCTCGGCCTCGCGGTTTTCGTTGCCGGCAGCGCCGCGGCGCAAAGCAAGGCATCCGGCCCAGCGCTTACCCCCAAAGCTCGCGCGCAGATCGACACCGTGCGCCGGGCCGTTGCCCGCTTCGCCGACCCCCGAACAGCCGAAGACGCCGGGTATCAGCCCGTATTCGGCATGGTGCCGCTGCAGGGCGTTCACTACGTCCGCCCGGATCTCATTCGCGACGGCGGGTTCGACCTCGGTCAGCCATCGGTCCTCATGTACGCGCCCGTCAAGGGCGAGCCGAAGCTCGTGGGCGTCGCGTACGCGTTCGAGCACCCGCGATCGGGCCCGCCGCCCGAGGGATTCGACGGACCCGAAGACGACTGGCATGCGCATCCCGAGCTTTCGCCCGACCCGGAAGAGCACATCGTGATGGTCCACGTGTGGCTGACGGACTCGCCCGGCGGTCCGTTCGCCCGGTACAACACGTGGCTGCCGTACATGGCGGCGTCACTCGAGCGTCCGAGCGCGTCGCTGCTTCTGGCGCAGAACGCGCGCGGTGAGCGCGCCCGACGCTTCGCGTTCGCGCTCGCCATCGCGACGCATCCGCCTCAGCTATTCGATCTGCTCGAGAGTCGTGGAGGGCCCGAGCTGACACGCACGGCATACCCACATCGGCGTGCGCTCGCGATGGCGGTGGACAGTCTCGCCGCCGCTGAGCGGAGCGGTGACAAAGCGACGTACGAGCGAATCGTGACGAGCTCGATCGCGCACTCGGACGCGCTCATGGCCGCGTATCGTGGCACCGTGCGTTCGCCACAGGCGAAGGAGTTCATCGACAGAACGCTCAACGAGCTCATGGGGCTCGGGCACGAAGAACACCACACGATGCCGGGGACGACTCCGAGCGTCCCGCGCGACTCGCATCGTCATCGGCCCAGCAGCTGAACGACGCCGTGCGTTACTGCGACCAGGGCGGGACCACGCCGTTCGACCGCGCATAGGCGATCGACTGGCCGAGGTGCTCGTTCATGTGCGCGAGTAGCTGGAAGAGCACGGCCCACTGTGAAACGGTGCGTCCGTAAAGCGTGGTGCTCTTCGCGAGCTGGTCGTCGGTCATTGCCGTGACCGCGCTCCGGACGTGCGCGTTCGAGCGCTCGAGCATTGCGACGATCGCCGCCTTGTTCGTCATCGCCTCGAGCGAGTCGAGGCCGATGTTGGCCGGGGCAGCTATGCCCATCGCGTCTGCAGGGTAGTAGAAGTTGTATCGGGCCACGTGCCCGTAGACGCGCGCGACGGACATGACGCCCTGACCGGGGCTCCACGTGTACTTGTCAGGCGGCATTGCCTTGGCGAGGGCGATGAACTTGGACATCGAGCTCTCGAATTGCCCGAGGAACTCGCCGCGGAACCCCGGCGGCGGTGCGGATTGCCCGGCCGATTGAGCCTGAAGAGCGGCGCTGGAGAGCGCGAACAACACCGTCGTCGCGAGAACCGCGCGAAGCTGACGAAGCTGAGACATGGATTGGAGGCCGGTGTGTGAGGCGACGCGAACGCCGGATGAATTACGGCGTTGGCACCGAGCTTTGCAATGTACCTCCAGCGCTCCCGGCCCCGACGACCGTACTTCAGGCCGGTTCCGACGACCAGTCCGGAATCCGATGGCGACGGTCTTCGCCGGGCGGGACGCCCCACGCGTGGAATCGACCGGTGGTGCTCAGACGCTCGATCGCGCACGACGTCCAGCCGATCGACTGCGCTACGCGTTGATTGGCGGCGAGACGGTCGAGAATCGCGGCGTGGGAGCTCCAGCCGGCCCCGTGGGAACCGCCGTTCGTGAGCGACTCGCGGCGTTGATACAACCGCTCGAGCGACTCGAGCGTAGTTGGGCGGTCCATGGGAGCTCCTGTGTTCAGGCGGTCATCATTGACCAGCCGGATAATGCAAGCTACCGTATATCATCCATCCGGTCAACACGACGGCCGCGGTCCGGTCCCGTGGGTCGTGTGGTCGAGAACGCTCCGGTAGCCGATGCCAGGTCCGAAAGCGCCCCAGGAGGCGCGCCGCGAACAGATCATCACGGCCGCATACACGGTTGCGCTCCGCGACGGCGTCGATGGCGTGACACTGCGTGCGGTTGCGGCCGAGGCGAAGCTCAGTCACGGACTCGTGATCTTTCACTTCAAGCAGAAGGAACAGCTCGTGGCCGCGCTGCTCGACCGCGTGCTGATGATGACGATGCGCGAACCGCCGTCGGCTGTCATGGCGTTGGTGTCGCCGGCCGATCGTATCGCCACCCTGCTGCAGCACGAGATGGGTGAGCTGTTCGACGACCCACGCCGGATGCGCCTGTTCTTCGAGTACTGGGCGCTCGGCGCGCGGAACCGCCGGATGCGTGGGAGGATCAGCGCCGCGCTCCGGCGCTATCGTGCCACGTTCCGTTCACTCATGGAAGGAGCCGTCGTCGCCGAATCGCAAAGCGACGCGATCGCCGACGCGCTTTCGGCGGTGGCGGTCAGCTTCGTGAGTGGATTTGCGATGCAGGCCATCGTCGACGACGAGCAGTTCGACGCGGACGGATACAAGCGCGCCGTTGCCGCCATCGTGCAGCGTATCGTACCATCACCCGCACCGCGTGTTCGCGCGGCGGCACGCGTCCGTACACAGTGACAATGGTGACAGACACGTTAGCATCCGTATGGTCCGAGCCTGCAACGCACCACGCCGTGGGCCACAGAAGAGTCGGGCGACATCATGACCAGCCGTAGCCAAACGCTCGACGACGCGCTTGCCGCGATCGCCAGCGGGAAACTCGAGAACGTATCGCGCATCGTCGTCAACCGCGCGTGGTGGGACGCGCTGTCTCTGGCCGAGCGGAGCTCCTATCGCAAGCGCTGCGGCGATCACGGCGTAGAACTGAGCGCCGACGACCGCATCTCGCGCCATTTCGTCGAAGTGGTCAACAGGGACGAGCCCCCGCTGTCGAGCGAGCGGCGAGTCTAGGCGCGCGTTGGCCTCGGCCGCGGCCGTTCGCGGTCCGACGTTACCCGCACAACCCGAGGTTCACATGGACACGTTGCTGTGGGTTTTGTTCGACATCGACCCGGTGGGGTCCGCATGACCGTCACGCCAACCGCCGAACCTGACGTCGCACCGAGTCGAGCTCGGACCAGCCGCGTGGAATGGCAGGCCGTCGTTGCCCGCTATGAAGGCATGGACACGCGCCGGGCGATCATGCAACTCGTGACGACTCTCGTTCCGCTGTGCGCGGCGTTTTTCGTCATGTATCAGTCGCTCGCGCTTCCCTACTGGGTGACGCTCGTCCTCGCCGTGCCGACTGCCGGATTCCTCGTCCGCACGTTCATCATCATGCACGATTGCGCCCATCGGTCGTTCCTCGCGTCCCCGCGCGCAAACGACTTCGTCGGGATGATCACCGGCGTGATCACCCTGACCCCGTTCGGGCGGTGGCGGCGCGAACACGCCAAGCACCACGCCTCGTCCGGAGATCTCGACCGCCGTGGGCACGGTGACATCCCGACGCTCACGGTGCGGGAGTACAGGGCGCGCACGGCGTGGGGGCGGCTCCGGTATCGGATGTTCCGGCATCCGCTGGTGCTCATTGGCCTGGGCCCGCTCCACATGATCGTGCTCCAGCGGCTTCACCCGAACGAAGGCACGCTCACCGACCGGCCGAGCCTCAGCGTCTGGTCAACTAACGCGGCCATCGTCGCGTTGTTCGTCGCGTTCAGCCTCTGGATCGGACCGCGGGCGGTGCTACTCGTCTATCTGCCCGCGATCTATTTCGCGGCCGTCGGCGGCGTGTGGCTGTTCTACGTCCAGCATCAGTTCGAGGACGCGTACTGGAAGCACCACGACGACTGGGACTACGCGACGGCGGCGATCCGCGGGAGCTCGTACTTCAAGCTGCCGCCGGCACTCGAATGGGTGACGGGAAGCATCGGTCTCCATCACGTGCACCACCTCGGCCCCAGGATTCCGAACTATCACCTGAAGCGGTGCCACGACGAGAACCCGATGTTCCACGACGTCACGTCGCTCACGCTGCGGGAGAGCGCACGGACGTTGC
>DASURJ010001081.1:0-12021 GCA_036280115.1 Gemmatimonadaceae bacterium | reverse complement strand
ACGCACCCGGCTTCTATGCCAACCGTATCCTCGCGCCGTACGTCAACGAGGCAGGGCTGCTGCTCGATGAGGGAGTGGCCATTGACGCGGTGGACCGTGCCCTCGTGGAGTTCGGTTTCCCAGTCGGCCCCATCACTCTGCTCGACGAGGTGGGACTCGACATCGCGGGCAAGTCCGGCGCGATCATGCTCGACGCGTTCGGCAGTCGCATGGCCCCGTCGCAATCGCTGCTGAATGTCGTGAACGCCGGGAGAACCGGACGAAAGGGGCGGCGCGGTTTCTATCGATACGACGACAAGGGGAAGAAGAGCGGCGTGGATCCGTCTGTCTACGAGCTGCTGCCCACAGGCGTACGCCGAGTGGAGATGCCGGCCGACGAAATTCAGCGTCGGTGCGTGCTCGCCATGGTGAACGAGGCCGTGCGCTGCCTCCACGAGAACGTCCTCCGATCGCCGCGCGACGGGGACGTGGGCGCGGTCTTCGGCATTGGGTTCCCGCCGTTCCGCGGCGGCCCATTCCGTTACGTCGACACGCTCGGCGCCGAGCGGGTGGTGCGCGCGCTGGAGGGCCTGAATGCCGACCGCGCGCCCCGGTTCACGCCTGCCCAGCTGTTGATCGAGATGGCGCGCGAGGGCAGACGATTCTACCCGGAACGAGGACATCCGCTCGGCGTCTAGCGGTCGTTCGTCCGAAGGCTCCCACCGTTCGCTAAACCGCGACGCTAACGTAACCTGGCGTAACCACTTAGCGAGCTCGTGCTTACCGGCAGACCCCGGGCTTCGGATACGTTTCCGGTTGCCCAGTGCCTCGTCCGTTAGCTAGAATGGGCGGTCGTACCACCGGCAGAACTCGCTGAACGACCCGGCGCTTCTCCGTTCCCTCCGGATCGCCCCGCACGGTCTGTAAAGGCTTGGTTGACCGATGCTCAACTCACGGGGTCTACCCTTACAGAACGACAGCGATGCGGCGATCGTCGCCCGCGTCCTGGCCGGGGATACGGCGGCCTACTCGGTCCTCGTCACCCGGTACAAGGCGCAGTACGCACGGTTCGCAGCGCGCATGCTCGGCAACCGAGAGGACGCCGAGGAAGCGTTACAGGATTCGTTCGTTCGAGCGTATCGATCCCTCGCCAAGTGTGACGATCCGGCGCGGTTCGGTTCCTGGCTGTTCCGAATTCTGGCCAATCGCTGCCGAACATCCGGGGCGCGTCGTGGTCGACGCGAGAAGACCTTCGTTCGCGACGAGATCGCGTTGCTCGACGCGTCCGAGGATCACCCGGAAGATCGGGCCGCATGGCGCGAGGAGATTCAGCTCGCGCTCTGCCAGTTGGACGATGATCAGCGCGAAGCGTTTCTGCTGAAGCACGTCGAAGACATGGGATACGAGGAGATGTCCGAGCTGACCGGCGTCGGAGTGTCGGCGCTCAAGATGCGCGTCAAGCGGGCGTGCGAGCGGCTGCGGGTGCTCCTTCAGGAGGTTCACGGTGTCTGAGCGAGAGTACGACCCTTTCATCGAAGAGATCGCGGAGGAGCTGAAGCGGCCAGTGCGCTTCGACTCGACGTTCGAGTCGCGCGTCATGGCCGCCATCGAGCCCGCGATCGAGGCGCCCTCGAGCGGGCGCGGGGTCTCGACGCCGTGGATCCTTCGACCGCGGACGTTCTATGTGTCCCCGCTCGCGGGGCTTGCCGTCGCGGCAGGGCTCGTCGCGATCATCACCATGAGCGTCCTGCGAACGGTGCCGTCCTCGGACCTGGCCGCGAACCCGGCGACCCCCGAGACGGTCGGCGTGCCCGTCACGCTCGCCTCGCTCGATGACGCGCCGGTCGCGCTCGTCGCGACGCCCATCACCTATATCGACCGCTCGGCCCGAACCGTCGCGGTGGTCGGCAACTTCAACGACTGGGACGCCACCAAGAACGTTCTGACGTTGACGGGGGACAGCGTGTGGACGGGCAACATCAGGCTCACCCCCGGCCGCTACGAGTATCAGCTCGTCGTCGACGGGAAGTGGATCGCTGATCCTGGTGCGCAGCACTCCGCCGAGTCCGAGTTCGGTGGCACCAACTCCGTCATGATCGTTTCCCCGGTGCCGCGATAATGCGACGCACCGCTCGGTCGCTGCTCCTGTCGCTTTCCCTGATCGGGGTTTCACTCCCGGCGCAGGGTATCGATCGGCGTCTCGTCGAACGGCTCGATCCGCGTACGCGCGGAGCGGTTGCGGCCATCGTGGACTCGGCGCGGATAGCGGGACTTCCTACCGAGCCGCTGATCGAGAAGGCGCTCGAGGGAGCATCCAAGAAGGCACCGAGCGCGCTCATTGTCACGGCGGTACGCAACTTCGCGGTACAACTGGGGCAGGCGCGTGAGGCACTCGGATCTGGCTCGACGCCGGCTGAGGTGTTGAGTGGCGCGCAGGCCATTCGCGCAGGGATCTCGACGAATCAGTTGCAGCGCCTGCGGAGGAGTCGAGACAACGTCCAGATCGCTACGGCACTGACGGTGGCGTCCGACCTGGTCGCGCGCGAGGTGCCGGTGGACACGGCAATCGCGATTGTCAGCGGACTCGTCCGTGCATCGGCCTCCGACGAGCAACTGCTCTCCGTTCGCGCCGACATCGAGACCGACATCCTCGCCGGGAAGCCGCCCGCCGTCGCGGCCTCGTCTCGGGGGCTGGCGCTCGAGCAGACGCTCGCCGAGATGCCGCCTCATGGCGCAGGCTCGCCCGGGACATTACCTTCGCCCTCCGGCACCAACCGCGCGGGCGACGCCACCGGTTCCCTCAATCCGCCAGCTCAGGCACGAGGAACCCGCTCGCCGGCGGATGGGCCAGCAAAACCGCCCGTCTCACGGCCAAAGCGTCCGTAACACCCCAGACGTATTCTGCGCTTGCTGACGCGCGGCCGGGCACTCGCCCGAGCCGCGCTCCGTCTATCGTGCCCTGTTCTCGCTGCCACGTCCGCGGCCGCTCAGCCGGTCCGGACGCGAGATGCGAGCTTCTCGGCAGTCGAGTACGAGGATGGCCGGTTCGCCTCGGCGTTCACGGTCAACGAGTCGCGTTACATCACGCGCGAGCGATCCAGCACGCTCGCGGACGCGGTCTTCTCCGTGTTCGACGATGGCCGCTGGAGCGTGCAGGGTCAGCTCAGCGGCTCGCGGTACTCCCGGCCTATCCGGCTTCCCGAGCTCGTCATTCCGTTCGCCCGCGACTACTACATCCCGTTCTTCCGCGCAATGCGCGGCGAGATGAGTCTCGGTCTCACCGGGTCGGCGCAGCAGGGGCTCATGCCCACCATCCACGTTCTCCCTCAGGCGCGCGTGCACTTTCTCGACCTCGAGCGAGGGATGTGGGTCGGGGGCGGGTTTGGGCGCACGTTCGACGGCGAGGCTTGGCGGACGACACTGCTCGGTGACCTCGGCGGGTGGGTTCGGCGCGGCGGCATGGTGGTCAGCGCCAGCGTTCACCCGCAGCAACTGCAGAACGGTGACCTCATGAGCGACGCCGGGGCGACGATCGAGAAGACCTTCGGCGGCGTGTCGCTCTCGACGACACTCGGGGCGCGAGTCGGCCAGGCGAGACGCGTCGACGTGGGATGGGTCTCGGTCGGCGCCACGTTCCCCATCAACCGGCGACTGCTCGCTACGGCGGCCGTGGGCAACTATCCCGCGGACCTCCTGCAGCAGCTGCCTGGTGCGCGCTTCATCTCGCTCAGCATCCGCCTTCCGACACGCACGACCTGCCAGCGGCGCGACGACCAACGCGTGGTTGCGCCGGCACAGCCTCCCGTCGCAACGGACGGTGTGATCTTCGGGATTACCACCGCCGACTCGGTGAAGGGCGGGCGTGTCGTTCGCGTCCGAGCGCCGGCATCCGAACGCGTCGAGATGATGGCGGACTTCACCGACTGGGAGCCGATCCCGCTCGTACGCACGCCGGCCGGGGTATGGGAGGCCAACGTCACCATCCCGCCGGGGTCTCATCGCATCAACGTCAGACTCGACGGCGGCGAGTGGGTGGTCCCCACGAACGTCGCGCGCGTGACCGATGAATTCGGCGGCGTGGTGGGCCTCATCCTCGTCCGGTGACCGTCGTCATTCCGAGCGGCGCGCCGCAGGCGCGCAGTCGAGGAATCGTGCTCTTCCCGGTAGAGGGGCTTGTCCCTCTACCGGAAGGAGTAAGAAAACCAGACGCCGATGACGCACAAGAACGCAGATTTTCCGTCTACCAAGACAGTCGCCACTCTCGCGCGGCAAGGCTTCCTGGTAAAGGGATTCTGCGACATCTGCGAAATCTGCGGGCATCTGCGTCAGGTTTCTTCAACGTCCCGATAGAGGGACGAATCCCTCTGACGTGAGGCCGAGGATCCATCGCTGCGCTCGGGATGACGCCGAATTAGAGACTCTCATCACCCCCGGAACCGTGCTCCCGCATCCGTACTCATCGCTTCGCGCGGCCGCCGTCGTCGCAACGGTAACCGCTACGCTCGCCTGCAGTGGCACCGGCGGTACCGCGAGCACGCCGGGAGCGCCTAACGGCGTCGCCACCGCGTTCGTCCCGCCCGCCGTCACGGACCCGCGCCTGCCGCGCACCCGCGCCGAGCGGTCGAACTATACCGAGACGTCGCGTTACGCCGACGTCGTCGCGTTCATCGATTCGCTGAGGAACATTGGGGCTCCGATCGCCGTCGGGACGGCCGGCACGACGAACGAGAAACGCACGCTCCCGTACGTGATCGCGTCCCGCCCGCTGGTCTCGACGCCCGCGGCCGCGCGCAGCTCGGGCAAGCCGATCGTCTACGTGCAGGGGAACATCCACGCCGGCGAGGTCGAGGGGAAAGAGGCGCTCCAGGCACTCGTGCGCGATCTCGTGTTCCAGACGCGCCCGAACGTCCTCGACTCGATCGTCCTCATTGCTGTGCCCATCTACAACGCCGACGGCAACGAGCGATTCGCTGATCAGGCACGAAACCGTGGGTCGCAGAACGGGCCACAGCTCGTCGGTCAGCGGCCGAACGCACAGGGGCTGGATCTGAACCGCGACTACATGAAGGTGGACGCGCCCGAAACATCGAGCTCGCTCGCGATGTTCAAGGCGTGGAACCCCGACGTGTTCGTCGACCTGCACACGACGAACGGCAGCTACCACGGGTACGCGCTCACCTACGCGCCGCCGCTCAATCCCGCCGCGAACATCGCTCCGGGCTTCATCGCGGGCGGCTACACGCGAGACTCCATTCTCCCCGAGCTGCGGCAACGAGTCCGTACGCGTCGAGGGTACGAGACGTTCGACTACGGGAACTTCGCGTCGCAGGACTCGGCGGAGCGAGGATGGTTCACCTACGATCATCGCCCGCGGTTCGGCACGAACTACTACGGATTGCGTGGCCGCGTGGCCGTCCTGAGCGAGGCGTACTCACACGACCCATTTCCTCGGCGCGTGGCGTCCACGTACTCGTTCCTCAGTGAGCTGCTCTCCCTCGTGGCGGAACGTGGCGCGCGTGTTCGCGCGATCGCAGCGAGCGCCGACTCGGCGGTGGTCGCGTGGGGCGTGCGTGGCGCGGGACCCGAGATTCCCATTCGCGCGAGTCTCACCACCACGCCGTTGACCGGCGAAGTCATCGTCGAAGACCTCGTCTCGACTGGCGACACGACGCGCACCGAGCCCGGCGTTCGCCGCGGCATGCGCCGAACGGGCAACTTCCGACGCGTGCGAATGCCGATCTATGATCGCTTCGTGCCCACGCTCACGACGGCACCAGCCTGGGGTTTCGCCGTGAGCGGCACGGATACCAGTGCGGTCCGCGTCCTCGGGCTCCACGGGGTATCCGTACAGCGGGTCACCGCGCCCTGTACGGTCAGCGCCGAGACGTTCGCCTCCGATTCGGTCATCGTGTCACCGAGCGCATTTCAGGGCCGCCGTGAAGTTCGCGTGACCGGCCGATGGCAACGCGCGGACGCACGCCTCGAATCCGGGACGTACGTCGTGGCGCTCGCACAACCCTTGGGCGTCGTGACGACGTACCTGCTCGATCCGCGAAGCGATGATGGTCTTGTCGCCTGGAACGTCGGGAATCGCGTCGCGAACGGCCGGTTGGAGCTCGCTCCAACGCGACTCGCCGCTCCGTTACCCGCAGCGTGCGGCCTGGGTCCTGCTTAGCGGTGCTGCCGTGCTCCGGTATATTTCGCGCGCCGCTGAAGCAGGGCGCGCACCGACGTCTCGGCGTCGACCGGACCGTCTTTTAACGAACCCCAGCCTGCATGCTGCGGAAGACGCTGCTCTACCTCTCGAATCAGCAACGCGTATTCACGTTCGTCCGACGCAATCGGCTCGCAAAGCGCATGGCGGGCCGGTTTGTTGCCGGAGAGACGATCGACGAGGCCCTCCCGGCCGTCCGCGCGCTGAATGCGCGTGGGATGACGGCATCACTCGATCTGCTCGGTGAGAGCGTCCATCATGCAGAGGAAGCGCGCGCCGCGGCGGGAGAGTATCTGCGCCTCCTCGACCGCATCAGGCAGGAGGGGCTCGACGCGAACGTCTCGCTCAAGCTCACCGCATTGGGGCTCGACATCTCCGAGGAGCTCTGCGTCGCGAACATGCAGATGGTCCTCGAGCGCGCATGCCAGTACGACACGTTCGTGCGCATCGACATGGAGAGCAGTCAGTACACGGAGCGAACACTGCATCTGTTCGAGCATCGGCTCTACCCGTCGTTTCCCAGGAACGTGGGGATCGTCCTGCAGAGCTACCTGCGACGCACGGCGGCCGACGTCGAGCACGCCAACCGTTTGCGATGTCGCGTCCGGCTGTGCAAGGGCGCGTATCAGGAACCGGCGTCGGTTGCGTTTCCCGACAAGCGCGACGTCGACGCGAACTACGTGCGCTGCATGCACGCACTGATGACGCACGGGAACTATCCGGGCATCGCCACGCACGACGAGCGCATCATTGCCGATGCGAAACAGTTCGCGGCACGCAATAACATCCCGACCGACCGCTACGAGTTTCAGATGCTCTACGGCGTGCGCCGCGATCTTCAGGAGCAGCTCGTACGCGAGGGGTACCGGATCCGCGTCTACGTGCCCTTCGGTACGCAATGGTACCCCTACCTCATGCGCCGCCTCGCGGAGCGTCCCGCCAACGTCGCGTTCATGACGGGCAACATCGTGAGAGAGATGCTGCGCGGACGAAAGTGATGTCGGGTCGTTTTCTGCCTCCCGACCACTCCCGCGGCGACGCGAACACGATAGGTGGGTACGCCGCGGTCCACGCCAGGCCGGCGGCGTTCGAGGGGGCGGACGGGATGTCGTACAGCGTCGAGATCGTGGTCGATGAGACCGGTATGCCCGATCGGCCATTCGGCGCCTACCTCCTGTTCCTCCGCTGGCGCCGCGTTGGCGCGCAGGGAATCGAGGGGCACCTCGAAACGGATTATCTCTCGTATGGCGGTACCGAGGAGACGGCTCGCGACGCCGTCGAGAAAATGACGCTCAACGCCGTGAAGGGTCTGCTCGATGACCTGGTTCGCGAGCAATCGGCGAATCGCCCGACACGCCGCTGGTGGGATGCCATGAGGGACGAATGAGCGGCGTGGGGCCCGCGAGCGTCGCGAGCTGATGCGCGGCATCGTTCTCTCAGGGACCGGGGGGGTCTGGCAAGTGCTCGCCGACGACGGCGTCGTCTACGATTGCGCACTTCGCGGCCGCGTGAAGCAGGGCAGTGTGAAGCTCGCTGTTGGCGATCTGGTCGAGCTGGAGCGTGCCGAGCACGGCGATGCGTTCGCCATCGCCGAGATCCTGCCGCGGCGATCGCAGCTCGCTCGGCGCGCGCCGGGAGGCGGACGGGGTGAGCGCATTGTCGTGGCGAACGTCGACCAGGTCGTCGTGGTGTTCGCCATGGTGAAGCCTGCGCCGCATACGCGCATGCTCGATCGTTTCCTCGTGATTGCCGAGGCGAATGAGCTTGCCGCGCGCGTCGTCGTGAACAAGGTCGACCTGGCGAGCGAGGCCGAGGCGGCCGGCATCTTCGCGGACTATCCGGCGGCCGGTTATCCAATGCACTTCACGAGCACGAAACACGGCACCGGCCTCGAGTCGCTCCACGATGCATTGCACGGGCGCACCTCGGTGCTCACCGGCCCGTCGGGTGTGGGGAAGTCATCGCTGCTCAACGCGCTCTATCCCGGGCTCCGGCTCCGCGTCGGCGAGATCAGCGAGTCGGTGAACAAGGGACGCCACACGACCGTCGGGGCGTTACTCCACCCGCTGCCCGATGGCGGATTCGTCGCCGACACGCCGGGTCTGCGTGAGATCGGAATGTGGGGGCTCGACCCGTCGGAGCTCGACGAATGCTTTCCGGAATTCCGTCCGCTGACGCCCCGCTGCCGGTTCGGCGACTGTACGCACACGGTCGAACCCGAATGCGCCGTGCTCGACGCGCTCTCACGCCGCGAGATCAGCGCCGCCCGCCACGAGAGTTACGTCAAGCTCCGTCAGGATCTGACTGAAGCCGCACATCTCTGGTAGCGACTGAGACTGCTGCTGGATGTCGGGAACCGGGAACCGGCAACCGGTAAACCGGGAACCGGGAACGGCTCCCGCGGACGGTGGCGTCCCGGGCGGCCGTTCCCCTCTTCCTTCAGTTCCCTTGTGGGACCAAGGCTGCTGCCGCCCGAGTCATCTTCGTGATCCTGTTAATCCTGTCCATCCCCCTCCTGCCGTTTCCCATCTAGACCGGTCGCGATGTCAGCCGGGCGCGATGACGATCCGAGCGAGAGACCGGTGGACAGGATGGCGCCTGCCCATCCGGGCGAGGTCGAGCGGCGCGCACCTACGGAGACAGCCGTGCTATCGTCCACCCTGACGGCGTCCGCTCGTACCGCAGACGATCGTGCAGCCGGTTCGGCCGCCCCTGCCAGAACTCGATCTCGTCCGGCACCACCCGGTATCCGCCCCAATGCGGTGGCAAGGGAACATCGCCATCCGCGAAGCGCTCGCTCACGGTCTGCCATCGCTCCTCGATCTCGGCACGACTCGCGAGCACGCTGCTCTGATGCGACACCCACGCGCCAAGCCGGCTCCCGAGTGGCCGAGATCGGAAGTAGGCCTCGGACTCCGCCACGGTTACCCGCGACACCGCCCCTGACACGCGTACCTGCCGCTCGATCTCCTTCCACAGGAACACGAGGGCGGCAAGCGGGTTCTCCGCGAGCTCGGCCCCCTTGCGGCTCCGGTAGTCCGTGAAGAACACGAACCCGCCCCCATCGACACCCTTGAGGAGTACGATGCGGGCCGACGGCACGCCGTCCGTCGTTGCCGTCGCCAGCGTCATCGCGTTAGGCTCCAGCACCTGCGCCGCGATCGCGTCGGCAAACCACGCCTCGAACTGCCGGATCGGGTCGGCGTTCACGTCGGTCTCGGTCAACGAGGCCAGCGCGTAGTCGCGACGGAGCGCGGCGAGGTCGAGGCTGGTCATGGCGACGAGTGTTCGGAGAGCGGTTCGATGCGCAGGAGCGCCGGGATGACGCTCGCCGCGGTACCACGGATGGATATGGTCGCGGCGTCGGTCAACGGCGTCGCCGCGACGTTGATCTCCACCACTGCGCCGCCCGCGCGCCGAGTGAGATCGGCGAGTCCTGCCGCGGGATAGACCACCGCGCTCGTCCCCACGACGAGGCACACGTCGGCCATCGACGCGAGGCGCACGGCCTCGGCCAGAACGCGCGGGTTCAGCGATTCGCCGAACCAGACCACACCGGGCCGCGCGAGCGCGCCGCACTCCAGGCACCGGGGCAGTGTCGCCACCGAGCTCGCGTCCACCGGGTGCCGGTCGTCCCAGCTCGCGTCGCACCGCGTACACCGCGATCGGAAGAGCGAGCCGTGGAGCTCGAGCGGCGGCGTGGCGCCGCCGCCTCCAGCCATCGCGTGGAGGCCGTCGACGTTCTGGGTGACGATACGCATGCCGGGTCGCTCACGCGTGGCGCCGGCGAGCGCGACGTGAGCAGCGTTAGGCATGCACGCGGCCACGACCTCGCGCCGCCACCCGTACCACTCCCACACGAGCCGCGGATCGCGTGCAAACGCCTCGGGCGTCGCGAGGTCCTCCGCCCGGTGCGTCTTCCAGAGACCGTCCGCCCCGCGAAACGTCGGCACGCCCGACTCCGCGCTGATCCCCGCGCCGGTGAGCACCACGACCCGTGCCGCGCCACGGAGGAGGTCGCGCGCCGCGGCTATCGGATCACCCACGAGTCGACACGCCTCGGGGCGCACGTCAGTCGTCCTCGACGATGCGGCGGAGGGCCTCCACCTCGTACGGCTTGTCCACCACGGCACTCAGGGTGAGGCCGTCGATCCGCTCGCGCACCGCGGGCGTCGCCGTGTCACCGGTGGACAGCACGAATCGCGCGGACGCGCACGTCGGCAGGGCCTGCAGGCGACGGATCACTTCGGCGCCGTCCATGCCCGGCATGCGCAGATCACAGATCACCACATCGAAGCTCGAACGCTCCGCGAGTCGCAGCGCCTGCCCCCCCTCGTACGCGGGCACCACGGCGTGACCGCGCGACGAGAAATACCGAACCAGCAGCCCCACGATCACCTGCTCATCGTCCACGACGAGGATGTCCAGCGGCCGATCGGCGCGCTGGCTCGCCGGAGCCACCGAGTCGGTTTCGACGGTCGCCAGCGCGCCATCGGCGCTACCGAACGCGGGAAGGGAAATCGCGAACGTGGTTCCCGCGCCGACGCGCGTCTCGACATCGATCGAGCCGCCATGCCCCGTCACGATCCCGTGTACCACCGACAGCCCGAGCCCGGTACCTTCGCCCTCCTCCTTGGTGGTCCAGAACGGGTCCCAGATCCGCGGAAGCTCCCGCGCAGGAATGCCCGGCCCGTTGTCGCTGATCTCGAGCCCCACGGTATCGCCACGCACCGACGTCCGGATCACGATCATCGGTGTGCGAGCCGTGACCACCCCCGCGCGGCCCGCGCCCACCGACGTCGCCATCGCCTCCAGCGCCTGACGCGCGTTCACGAGCAGGTTGAGCACGACCTGCTCGAGCTGCGCCGCGTCCGCTGCCACGACCGCCGGCGCGTCACTCAGCGCGAGCTCGCACAGGACCCCGTGCGTCTCCATGGCGTACCGCTGCGTGTCGGCGATGTAGCGCACGATGTCGTTGACGTCGACGCGGTGACGCTCCAACGATTCCTGCCGCCGCGCGAACGTGAGGAGGTCCTTCACGATCTTCGCGGCCCGCTTCGCCTCGCGATGGATCGTGTCGATCGCGCTGCGGTCGTCCTTCGGCAGATTCGTCTTGAGGAGGATCTGCGCGAAGCCGGAGATCGCCGCAAGTGGGTTGTTGAGCTCGTGCGCCACGCCGGCGAGCGTGTGTCCCAGACTCGCCATGCGCTCCGCACGCCTGACAACCGCTTCGCGGCGCAACCGCTCCGTGACGTTCTCGGCGATCGCTTCATACCACATCACGTCGCCGTCAGCCCCGCGCGCGGCGCGCGAGGAGAGCCGCACCACGATCGGGGTGCCGTCCTTCCGGCGCCACGTGGCGTCGAACCACTCCGGATGCGTCCCGCTGTCGATCGCGGCCAGGATCCGATCGCGCTCGTCCGGGTCGGCGTACAGGTCCCGTCCGATGTCGATCGCCATCAACTCCGGCGCCGAGTCGAACCCGAGCATCGAGACGAGCGCCGGGTTTACGTCGAGGAACCGCCCCGCCGGCGTCGACCGGAAGATGCCGTACGCGGCGCGATCGATCAGCGCCGTCATCCGCTCCTCCGATTGCCGGAGCGCCTCCTCCGCCTGCTTCCTCGCCTGGATGTCGCGCGTGACGCTGAGCAGTCGGTCGGGAACACCGGCGTCATTGCGGAGCAGCGTCGTGTGCGTCTCGACCCAGAGGTAGGTCCCGTCCTTCCGCAGGCAGCGCCACTCGACGAGCGGCGTCTCGCCGCGCAGCACGGCGAGGTACGCGTCCCCAGCCAGCCGCGCGAGGTCGTCGGGGTGCGTGAGCGCGAACA
>DASURJ010001080.1:0-2763 GCA_036280115.1 Gemmatimonadaceae bacterium | reverse complement strand
CCATGCACTCCGGCTGGCGTCGGGCGTGGTCAGTCTCGCGTTCGGGCTCTTCCTCGCGTACGAGATCGGAATCGTGAACGGGCTGTTCAGCGACCAGCCACAGTGGACCCCGCACTGATCGGGGCTCGCCGCAGCAGCTGTGCGTTCACCGCTACGATGATCGTGCTCAACGACATCAGCACCGCCCCCACCGCCGGTGAGAGCACGATGCCCCACGGTGCCAGCACGCCGGCAGCGAGCGGAATGGCCACGATGTTGTAGCCAGCGGCCCACCAGAGGTTCTGCACCATCTTGCGGTAGCTGGCCCGTGACAACGTGATGATGCGAGGCACGTCGCGAGGGTCGCTTCGCACGAGGACGATGTCCCCGGCTTCGACGGCCACGTCCGTTCCCGCCCCGATCGCGACGCCGACGTCCGCCGTGACGAGCGCCGGCGCGTCGTTCACGCCGTCACCGACCATCGCGACACGCTTTCCGGCGCGCTGCAGCGCCACGATCTTGCTCGCCTTCTCTCCCGGAAGCACCTCGGCGAAGACGTGATCGATCCCGAGGTCGTTCGCGACGGCGTCGGCGACCGGCTTCGCATCGCCCGTGAGCATCACGACTTCGACGTTCGCGTCATGCAGCGCCCGGATCGCCTCGCGGGACTCGGGTCGCACGACATCGGCGACCGCGAGCGCGCCGAGCACGCGATGAGCGTTGCCATCGGACGCTTCGACGAGGTACACCACCGTCTCGCCGCGCCTGCTCGCCGCCTCGGCGCCCTGTCGAACGTTCTCAGGCGGTTCCACGGCGAGCTCGCGCAGCAGCGCTGGTCCACCGACGAAAAGCGCCCGGCCGTCGACGCGAGCGCGAACGCCACGGCCCGGGAGCGCCTCGAACCCCTCTGCCCGGGTGCGGGCCAGTCCACGTTCCGACGCCGAACGGACGATGCCCTGCGCGATGAGGTGCTCGGAATCGCGTTCCACCGCCGCTGCGAGCCTGACGAGCTCCCCTTCGTCCACGCCGTCAGCAGCGCTCACGCCCGTGACGCCGAACTCGCCGCGCGTCAGGGTGCCAGTCTTATCGAACACGACGGCGTTCACGTTCCGCGCCTCCTCGAGCCCGCGCCGGTCTCGTACCAGGAGCCCGTTCTGGGCGCCGAGCGTCGTGGAGATGGCGATCACGAGCGGGACCGCGAGGCCAAGGGCATGCGGGCACGCGATGACGAGCACGGTGACCAGGCGCTCGATCGCGTACGATGCAGTCGCTCCTCCAACGATCCATCCGATCAGCGTGATGGCGCCCGCGCCGAGCGCGACCCACGTGAGCCAGAACGCCGCCCGGTCGGCGAGAGCCTGCGCCCGCGAGCGCGAGCTCTGGGCCTGTTCGACGAGACGCATGATGCCCGCGAGGGCGGTCCGGTCACCGGTGCCGGTGACGTGCACGCGCAGCGATCCGGCCCCGTTGGTCGTGCCTGCAATGACCTTGGCGTCCACGGTCTTCCGAACGGGGCGTGACTCTCCGGTAATGACCGCTTCGTTGACCTCACTCTCGCCGGATGAGACCACGCCATCCGCCGGGACACTCTGTCCCGGTCTGACGAGTACCACGTCGCCGTCCCGCAGGGCACTGACCGGAATCTCCTCGAGATGCTCGCCACCGTCGGCACCGTCGTGAGTGACGACGCGTGTGGCCATGTCGGGCAGGAGCTTCGCGAGCTCGCCGAGCGCGCCCTGCGCCTGTGAGATGGACCGCATCTCGAGCCAGTGGCCGAGGAGCATGATCGTCACGAGGGTGGCGAGCTCCTCCCAGAGCGGCATGCCCGGGAAGCCTAACGTGACGGCGGCGCTGAACGTGAAGGCGACGCTGATCGCGAGGGCAATGAGCGTCATCATGCCGGGCGCGCGAGCCTGAATCTCGCGCCACGCGCCCTGGATGAACGGCCACCCGCCGTACACGAACACCGCAGTGCCGAAGACGGGAGCGATCCACTGGCTGCCTGGGAACGCCGGCGCGTGGTAGCCGAGTGCCGACTGTAGCATGTGTCCCCAGACGAGCGTCGGCAGCGTCAGCAGGAGCGAGATCCAGAACTTGTCCCGGAACATCGCGACGCTGTGGCCGGCGTGCTTGTCGTGCCCGCCATGTGTGCCGTGGGCCGCGTGTGCGCCATGGGCCGAATGCGCGCCATGGCCGTGTTCGTCGAGCTCGGGATGATGCGGGTATCCCGGCTCGGCCGGGGCTGCGTCCGCAGTGTCCACGTGGGAGGCGTGCCCGTGGTGGCGGTGGTCGTCGGGGGTCACAGGAGTGCTGGTTGGGTTGGATACCCCGGAGGGGTATCGTAAACCTGCGATGCTCCCGAGGGTTCGTCAAGGCGGTGGGTCATTTTCCTTGCCTCTGTTCTCTCGCCGGCAGGCACTCCGTCCCGCGACCGGATCGCGTTAGGCATCGTGCACGACCCGGGCCGTGGCTCGAGCGCCGGGCAGATCCCCGCCTGTCGGGCAGCAGCCGACTATTGGGAACGCGCCCCGCAAGCGATCTTTCGCGGGTGTGTGAGCCACATGGGAGGCACGATGCGCGTCGAGAAAGTCGTTGTCGGCATCGATTTCAGCAGGCCGGGGATCGACGCGGCGCGTTGGGTCATGCAGCACTTCGCTCCCGACGCGGAGATGATTCTCGCGCACGTGATCGACATTCCCCGGGCCCCGAGTTTCGCGCCGGACTCGAGCACGCGGCGACATGACGCGGACGCCTCGGCAATGGGCGAGGCAGAGAGTCGACTCC
>DASURJ010001079.1:0-5388 GCA_036280115.1 Gemmatimonadaceae bacterium | reverse complement strand
TCCGCTGGAGCTTCGCCTCGCGCTGCTGGCGTCGCCGAGCGCGCCGGGGACGAGCCCGCCGGGGATCGACAACAACGCGCGCCTGCGAGGCGTGCTGCGCCTCGCGGCCGAGCGATCGGGGTGGGGACGTCCGCTGCCACGGACGGCGGACGGAAGGCGCTGGGGACGCGGCATCGCGTGCAACGCGTATCATCGCCAGACGATGGTGGCGCAGGTGGCCGAGGTGTCGGTGGGACCAAAGGGCGACGTGCGGGTGCATCGCGTGGTGTGCGCGGTGGATTGCGGGCAGGTGATCAACCGCTCGGGGCTCGAGGCGCAGTTCGAGGGCGGGGTGATGTGGGCGCTGTCGGCGGCGCTCCTGGGCCAGATCACGTTCGCGAACGGCGCGACGGTTCAGGGGAACTTCAACGACTTCCGGGTGATGCGGATGCGCGAGGCGCCGACGGTGGAGGTGCACGTGGTGCCGAGCACGATTCGCCCGTTAGGCGCTGGCGAGCAGCCGGTTCCGGCGGTGGCGCCGGCTGTTGTCAATGCGATCTATGCGGCGACCGGGCGGCGAATACGACAGGTACCGGTGCGCGAGGTACCGTGAAAGCGCTGGTCGCTGTTCGCTGGAACTGGTAGGACTACAGGAACTGCGCTGGTTAGCTGTTAGCTGGCACTGGTTGCTGCAGGGTGACACCCTCGGGAGGCCCCCAGCGAGTAGAAGCGTCCCGTGGCCGTTCACCCTGCAGCAACCAGTGCCAGCTAACAGCTACCAGCGGAGTTCTGGGTTTACGGCCAGTTCGTTCGCGGCATCCAAGCTGGTGAGACGCCGCCTCCCCACTGCGGGTTGGTCGTTCTCAGCCGCATCCCTGAGCCATCCGGGCGCACCGTGTAAAGCTGCCAGATATCGGAACCCGGCTCCGACGGACGCCATGCAAACGCGATGTGCCTGCCGTCGGGGGACCACGACGGCGTCGTCGCCGTGCCCGGAAGACCGAGGTACCTGACCTCGCCGGTCGCCACCGTCACGACCGCGATGCCGCCGCGCTGGAACGCGATCCGGCGTCCATCCGGCGACCAGCTCGGGTGCAGGTCGAAGCCGTTTTCCGGGTGCAGTGTCACCTGACGCTTCGCGGTGCCGTCGGCGCGCATGATCCAGATCGAGCCGCGCCCGGGCCCCGCCGTCGCTCGGCTCTGGGTGAACGCGATCCACTGACCGTCGGGCGACCACGCCGGCTCGCCGCGGGCGAGGTCTTTCGACAGGTCGGCTGTCAGGTTCCGCGCGTTCGAACCGTCCGCGTTCATGACCCAGATGTCGCTCCGGCCGGCCTGCGGATCGATCCGATGATACGCGATGAGGTTGGCGCCGGGGACCGGCGACCACGCCGGCGCGTTGTCGACTCCCGGCGTCGTCGTCAATCGCTTCATGCTCGTGCCGATCCGGTCGACGGCGAAGATGTCTTCGACGACCTCGCCGTTCTGGGCGACCATCGACACGAAGAAGGCGAGACGCGAACCATCGGGGGACACGGTTGGCTGGTGCGAGACGTTGCCTGCATTCAGCCGAGTCGGTGCCGCGTTCGCGCCGAAGCCGAGGACGAAAAGCTCGTTGCCGCGCGGGTCGGTACGCTGGTAGATGAGGTCCGCCGACGGGGGTGGTTCGACCGTGGCGCTCGTCGACGCGCTTTTCCCTTCGCTCGTTGCGGTGATCGTGACCTGCCCAGCGCCTCGCACCACGACGACGCCAGTTTCCGACACTGTCGCGATAGCGGCGTTATTCGTCGTCCAGCTCACGGCGCGACCTTCGAGCACCTGGCCAGCATCGTCCTTGAGCGTCGCGGTGATCGTCTCTCGATCGCCGGTCTCGAGCCACGACGGGAGCCCGCTCACTTCGACGGTCGCCACCGGCACGAGACTCACCGTTACATCGGCGGTCGCGGTCTTCCCCTCGGTCTCGGCCGTCATCGTCGCGGTGCCAGCCCGAATGCCGGTGACCCGGCCGGCGGCGTCGATGGACGCGATGGACACGTCGCTCGACCGCCACGCGATCGGCCGGTCCTCGAGCACCTGGCCGTTCGCGTCCTTCGCGACGGCGGTGAGGTTGTCGCTCTCCCCTTCGATGAGGGAGAGGGTTGCCGGCGTGACGTCGATCCGGGCGACGGGGACGCGCGCGACGGTAATGACGGCGGTGCCTCGCTTCCCTTCGCTCGTGGCTTCAATGGTGGCGGTGCCGGCTGAGACGGCGGTAACGACGCCGCCAGACGTCACGGTCGCGACGTCGGTCCGGTTGGAGCTCCAGGCAACGGGACGACCCGTGATCGGACGGCCATTCGCGTCGGTGAGGGCCGCGGTGAAGGTGGCGGTCGCGCCGACAACGAGGCTCTGCGTCGCCGGCGAGACGCTTACGGACGCGACGGGGGTCGTCTCCGGCCCGGACGGCGAATCGTCGGAGCAGGCGATCGCGACGAGGAGGGCGAGCATCGCGAACGGCGACAGAATGCGGCGTGCCATCCGCGCGCGGACGATCGTGGAGTACCAACGAGTTGCGTAGCCGGCAGTCAAGCCGCGCGCTGACGTGTCGCCTGCGGCGCGGACGTGAAGTGTGCGTGACATAGTGATATTCCCCAGGTCGAGTCTGGCCGACCGACGCGGCAGTCGAGCACGCGTCCTCGGTCACGCACGAAACTGGCGGGGCGAGATTAGCTGGCGCTTAGGGGCGGACACTGGCGAACGCAGCTGCGTTTAATCGGGCCGGTAAGCGGCGCGCTGTGTCATTCCGAGCGAAGGCGCCGTCGAGGCGCCGGAGTCGAGGAATCGCGCTCATCTCGGTAGAGAGACAGGGCCCTCTACCGGGAGGAGAAAGAAACCAAGACGGAGAGGGGTTCTCGAGAAATCCGTGTCATCACTCGATCGGCGCCAGGTCGTTGTTCTTCAGCGTCTCGATCGAGGGACCAGACCCCCTACCGGGAGGAGTGCGATTCCTCGACTGCGCGGCCTCCGGCCGCTCCGCTCGGGATGACAGCCGGGCTCGTCGTCATCGCTCCCGGGTCGGCGTTGTGGAAGCGCACGCGGCCATGGGGTCAATAAGCGCAGAGCGCGACCAAGGTGGAGTTCGAATTATTTGGGCACATGCTCTGCACACACGCCGCCCACCGAACCGTGGCGGCAGGCGTCCGGTTCGCGGACGCGACCATAGCCGAGTGGTTCATATGCAGTCACGGCACGAAGGATCTCCGCGGAACGCCGCCCCACTGAACAAGCCCCCGGTGACGGGCGATCACGAGGTCAAACCGACTTCCGAGGATGCGGGCGTGCCCCGGCCCGGCGCACGCCAGCCACGCCGCATCGATTGCACGCCGCGGTCACCGTTAGGCATGCAGGCGCCCGAGCAGATGGCCGACGATGCCCGTGACGGTCGCCACCACTCGTCGGGTCGATAGGTATTGAGGGTATTCCCTGCAGGTAATTCAGGGTAATTACCCGCCGAGCACCGGTCGGTAAAAGCGCGGCGCGTGCGCCCGTAAGAGTGACACGAGGACGTCAATCGGTGGTCGATCGGCAATCGCGCGGCGGACGGCGGCGCTCCATGTGCGACGCCGACCCTCCTCCGTCAACGGCACCGCGGCCAGCTCGCCGTTCCCGACCCGCCGCGCCACGGCCCACCAGGCGAAGACGCTGAGCCCCAACCCCGTGCGAACCAACTCGAGGAGCGCCTCCGTAGCCGGCACGTAGGAGATCTCGCGCGGCATCACGCCAGCGGGGCCAAGCACGGTGCGCATGACCGTTGTGTCGAACGGGTCCTCGGTGTACACCAACAGGTGTTCGTCAGCGAAATGCTGCGCCAGCAGGAACGGCTTCGACGCGAGCGGATGGTCCGGGTGCATAACGACCACGAGCTCGTCCTCGAACAGCTCGTGATATGCGAAGCCCGCATACGGCTCACGCCGGACGACAATCGCGACGTCGAGCGATTCGTCCCGCAACGCTCGAAGAGGGTGCCCGATGGCCGACGGAACCACGCGAAACTCCACGCCTGGACACCGCTGGCGGAACTCCTGAAACACGGGAGGCAGCCAGTGATACGCCGTATAGCACTCGGTGCTCAGGCGCAGGAGCTCTCCGCGTCCGACCCTGCCGCCGGCGATGTCGCCTCTCGCCCGGTCGATTTCGCGCAGCACCGTCCGCGCGGTGTGCAGTAATCGCTCGCCGGCTTCGGTTGCCACGAGTCCGCGCGGCTGGCGCGTGAACAGTGCCACACCCACTCGGCTCTCGAGGGCTCGCAACCCGTGACTCAGCGCCGGCTGGGAGACGTTGAGACGGCTGGCGGCGCCGGTGATGGTGCCCTCATCGGCAATCGCGGCCAACATGCGGAGTTCGCGCGTCTCGAGGTCCACGGGCCGATGGGTGGAACGAGCGGTAAGGGCGAGGCGCGGCACGTCGCACCGTAAGACCAGAGGTGCCATAAACGGCGTGCATGGCGTGAGCGAGAATAATGTCTTTGACGGCTGTACGACAGGAGCCGAGAATCGGGCGGTCGCTCATTCCCATCCGTTCCGCCCCGCACGACTCGAGGCCACCGTGCCACTCATCGTCTCCACGATCTTTGTACCCGTTCTCATCGCTCTCGGCCCCGTCGTTCCGTCGCCCTCGCCTCCGCTCGAGGCGCGGAGCGCGCGGGCTTTGCCCGGGATGGTCGATCGACAACCCGGTGCGCAGGACGATCCGGCGGTCGTCCGCCGCGAGCTCACCGCCGTCAACAAAGCGTGGAGCGCCGCTCGCATCGCGTACGACAGCGCCGCGTACGAACGCATGCTCACCTCCGACTTCTATGTGCTGCTCGGAGGCCAACGGCTCACGCGGGCGGAGTTCATCCGCCGTGTCTCTCAGCGATTGAATGGCGTTAGGCTGGTCCGCTTCGACAACCCGCTGCTGACACTCACCAAAGGGCCCACCAAGGACGAATGGGTTGCTGTCGTTCTGGAGAAGCTCGAGTATGAGCGGGCAAAGGCGGATGGGACGGGTTCCGAGAAAGCGTACGCTCTCTGGATCACACGCGACGGTTACCGACGAGTCGGCACCAGATGGCAGCTCACGTACAGCGAGGCCATCGGGTCCGAGACCTGGAGCGGTGGCACGACGCCACCGTTCCCCGATTGGTAGCCCGGGCGATTGACTCCCGTCGCGCAGATCCTGACAATGGTGCTGCACAACTGTCTCCCACTGGAGTCTCCTATGGTGATGCGGCCTGCCCCCGCGCCTGGTGTCGCGTTCCGTGTCGTTTGTCTCGCAATCAGTCTCGTTGGTCTATGGGCCGGCCAGTCCATCGCCCAGTCGAAGGCCCCGAGCGCGGCCGATTCGGCCGCCATCAAGGCCGCGGCGCTCGACTACATCGAAGGGTGGTAC
>DASURJ010001078.1:0-4570 GCA_036280115.1 Gemmatimonadaceae bacterium | reverse complement strand
CGGGGTGCTGGCCCCGCTTCACCGCGTCACCGAGACCGCCCGACGGATCGCCGCGGCGCCGGCCGCCGAGCGAGGGCTGCACGAGCGCATCGCCCTGAGCGGCCCGAACGACGAGGTCAAGGACCTCGCCGACACCTTCGACACCATGGTCGAGAGGCTGGACAGGTCCTTCGACGGCCAGCGCCGCTTCGTCGCCAACGCCTCACACGAGCTGCGCACCCCGCTGACCCTCGGCCGCGCACTGGTCGAGGTCGCCATGCACCGCAAAACGGCCTCCGAGGACGTCAAGCAGCTCGGCGAGAACCTCCTGGAGATCAACAGCCGCCACGAACGGCTGATCACCGGACTGCTGCTGCTGGCCAGCTCGGAGAACGTGATCCCTGACCGGCGCCCCGTTGATCTCGCCGACGTTATCGCCCACGTGGTCACCCAAACCGCTCCCGAAGCACAGCAGGCCGGGATCACCCTGCACGAGGAAGCGGGCGAAGCGGTCACCGCCGGCGATGCGCTCCTCCTCGAACGCCTCGTACACAACCTCGTCGAGAACGGCATCCGACACAACACCAGCCATGGCGGCTGGGTCCGGGTCGCCAGCCGCACGCACGCCGACACAGGTCTCGTCGAGGTCGAGGTGAGCAACACCGGCCCCGTCGTGCCACCTTATGAGATCCCGACCCTCTTCGAACCATTCCGTCGCCCAGGCGCGGACCGCCTCGTCACCGCCAAGGGAGCCGGCCTCGGCCTATCCATCGTCCGCTCGTTGGCCCGCGCCCACGATGGCGACGCCACCGCCCGCCCTCGTGAGGGTGGCGGTCTAAAGGTGACCGTTACCCTGCCGCTGTGCCGCGACGCGGACGCCCCAAACAGTCTGTAACGCCCGGATCCCTGAACCATACGGCCGTGCCTGGCGAGATGATGGTCGTCAGTTCAGCGGTTGAAGCGCTCGACTTCGCCGTGGCAAGGGACAGTGAGGCTTGGTAAACCGCTGCTCGGCGCCGATCACGGCAACCGCTCCCTGAACGCGGTCGAGTCGCGGTCGTTGAAGGCGTTTTGTCAGTCATGACGCATTCGATCCCGCCGATGCCGTGATCGGCGAAGAACTGTGCTGCCCTGGTCAGGGAGCCGGCGCAGGTCGCGCCGCAGGCTGGCCGACGCGCTCGTCCACCTGGTAGCTGGTGACGATGAGCTGGCTCGTTCGTGGCGTGAGGACACGAGCTGGAAGAAAGGTTCGCTGCTCCCACCCGCGTTCCGTCGCTATTGGTGCTCCCGCAGTTTCGTGCTCCTCGCGAGCCTCGTCGGAGCGCCGGGAGCGGTGAATTCATCGAGCGTCGTCGGGAACGGACTCTTTTGGTCTGGTCCGCTTTGCCTAGATTGGATCTATTACTAGTCCATTTCTCCTCGTACGCTTTAGAGCGCCGCAATGTTTCAAACAGATGCCCGCGAACCGAAGCCGCGAGGCGAGGCGGGACGCTTGAGCCGCGGGAGATTGGGAGCGTATTCGTGCATGTGCTGATAATCGGCGGCGGCACCGGTGAAATGTGCCCGGCGCACGGCTTGAAGCGGGCCGGTGTCTCGGTCGCAGTCTATGAGCGTGACCGGACCCGATCCGACGGCCTGTACGGCTACCGCGTGGGCATCAATGCGACCGGCAACCGCGCCCTGCAGCAAACCCTGCCGCCGGAGCTCTTCGAGACCTTCATAGCCGCCTGCGCCCGCTCGCCTAGGTACTTCAACGTGCTCGCAAGTTCGCTGACCATGTAGAGAACTCACCGAACCCCGACGGCACCTTCGTGCCCAGTGCAGGCGGCAAAGATTCCCCGAGGTGTGCACCTTCGGGTGAGGCTCAAACCCGCTTCCGGCTCATACCGTCCACACAGGACCAATCCCAAACGACACAGCAAGTAGGCTCACGATGACCACCGCATCCAACGATCTGACCGGCACCGTCCACGACCATGTCCGCGTAATGCCGGACGTGTTGGCGGAGCTAGGCTCCGCTCACCTCCAGGCCGCGGCCATCGCCGCCGAACTGGATCTCGATCACGCACGACTCTGGGAACAGGCTGACGGTATCGTCGTTCGGCTCTCCACGGAGGCTTACCACATGACCGCGGTGGCGACCGGCGAGCCGGCGACCAATGCGGCGGCGCTGGCCCCGCCGATTGTCCGGCTGAGGGAACTCGCCGTCGCGCAGTCCCGCCTTTTCGCATTGCTGAACCGGGCGACGGGTTCGGGGCGGTCGGCCGGAAAGCTCCTCACCGACGCGCACCGGTCGGCGCGCCGCGTCCGAACGCTCGGCAGACAGCTGCAGTGGCTGCTCCGTTAGACGCGTCGTTGCTCGAGCGGGCACAGGAGCTGGCCGCTCTGGATGGAGCGATCGCGGCGGCACAGAATTCGGGCGGACGCTTCCTCGTGATTGAGGGACCGCCCGGGATCGGCAAGACCTCGCTCCTCGCCAACGGACGGGCGCGCGCTACAGCTGCCGGCTTCCTCGTGCTCCAGGCCAGGGGTAGCGAGCTCGAGGCCAGGTTCTCGTTTGGCATGGTTCGCCAGCTCTTCGAACCCGTTCTCCCGCAAGCGAAACCCGATCACAAAGCGACGCTCCTCCACGGGGCAGCAGCACGCGCGGGCCGACTGTTCGGCGCCGAGGCCGAGATGGCACAGCCGGACGAGGACGTCGCGTTCTCGCTTCTCCACGGTCTCTATTGGCTGACGCTCAACCTCTCCGAGAGGCGACCGCTTGTCATCGCGATCGATGATCTGCAGTGGGCGGACACGCCGTCACTGCGCTGGCTGATCTATCTGGCACGCCGTATAGACGGGCAGAGCGTCTGCGTCATCGCGACGATCCGGCCCGGGAGCGAGGAGAGTCCTCTGCTTTCAGAACTGTTGGTCGATCCGGGAATCACCGTGTTGCACCCGAGCGCGCTGAGCCTTAACTCGGTCACCGAGCTCGTTCGGGCCGAGCTGGGCGCGGACGCCGATGAGGCGTTCTGTCTTGCCTGTCACCGCGCGACGGGTGGCAACCCGCTTCTGCTTCGCGAGCTCATGCGGACGCTGGCTGCCGGGAACGTTCCCCCAATCGCCACTTCTGCGACGGTCGTCGAGCACGCGGCGCCCGACGCGGTCGCACGCTCGGTGAGGCTGCGCCTTTCGCGTCTTCCCTCAGAGGCCGGCCGGCTCGCACGTGCGGTCGCGATCCTCGGCGACGGCGTGGATCGCGAGCATGCCGCGGCGCTAACGGATCTCGAGCACCGGCAGATCGCGTCCGCAGCCGCGGTGCTCGCGCGCGTCGACCTTCTCCGGCAGCGTCCACCGTTCGCGTTCGTCCATCCCGTTGTCCGGAACGCGGTCTATCAGAGCATCCGTGCGGAGGAGCGCGAGTCGGAGCATGCGCGCGCCGCTGAGATCGTGAAGACCGCCAAGGCGCCACCGGCGCACGTTGCTGCACACATTCTCCTGGCACCGCCCGGAAGCGTCGACGGTGCCGTTGCCATCCTCCGCCACGCGGCGCGGGAGGCAGTGAGCGAAGGCGGCCTCGAGGGCGCATCCAGCTACCTCCGGCGCGCCCTCGACGAGCCGATCGGGGACGAGGAGCGCGCAGCCCTGTTCGTCGAACTCGGCGCGATCGAGCTCAACCTCGGCTCAGCCAGTACGGTCGAGTATTTCCGGGAGGCGATCGTGCTGACCGACGACCCCAAGCGCCGGGCTCAGGCGCAGCTTCACCTCGGTCGGGCGCTCTACCGAGCTGGCCGCGACGAGGAGGGTGTGCGCGTAGTCAAAGAGGCACTCAACGAGTGGACGCACGCGGATGACCTTCGGCGGCGCCTCGAGGCAACACTCGTGGCGAACGCAACCCGGCTCGCACGACGCCTCGAGGAGGCGCGCCGCCTGCTCGACTCACTCGAGCTCGACGTGGACGAAGGACAGGGCGCGAGGATGCTGCTCTGCCTTCGGGCCTACCACGAGGCCGCCCGTGGCGGAAACCGCGAACGCGCCGCTGCGGAGGTGCAGCAGGCGTTTGGCGCGATGAGCGACGACGAGCAGCGCTCGGCGTACGTCGCCGCGTGCTACACCCTCCTGGTTAGCGACCACCTCGACGAGACCGTCCATCTCCTCGACACACTGATCGCGCACGCCCGCAAGGTGGGCGCTGTATTCAACTTCGCCGGCCTGTCGATCATGAGAGCGACCTTCCACTACGCACGCGGAGCCCTGCCCGAGGCTGAATCAGACGCGCGAACAGCGCTCCAGGTCGTCCCTGACCGACAGGTGTCTTGGGGCACATGGGCGTACGGCTGGCTCGCGCAGATCCTGGTCGAGCGAGGAGCGGTCCACGAGGCGGCGGCGACCGTGAATGCCGGCGAGGGCGAGACACCAAGCGGCGCCGACTCCTTCTCGCGCCTACCCCTGCTCCGCGCGCGCGCAGTCGTCGCGGTCGCACGCGGCGATCACCAGACCGCACTCGCCGACGCCGTTGCGCTTGGCGAGACGCTCGCGGCATATGGCCACTCCAACCCCGCATTCTCCTATCCCAGCTGGCGGTCGTTGGCGGCTCAGGCCCAGTTCG
>DASURJ010001077.1:0-13218 GCA_036280115.1 Gemmatimonadaceae bacterium | reverse complement strand
TCCATAACCACGATCGAGGAGGTGCGTCGTGTTCTCCAAGGCTGATCCGGCATATGTGCCGCCGCGGTCGCGACGGGGCTTCACGCTCCTCGAGTTGATCGTCGTAATCGCAATCATCGCGACACTGGTCGCCGTTGTGGTGCCGCAAGTGTTCAACAACGTCGGCGACGCCAAGGTCAATGCTGCGCGGACTCAAGTCGAGATGTTCGCGCTCGCACTCGAGTCGTATCGGATTGATAACAACGTCTACCCGTCAACCGTGCAAGGACTTTCGGCTTTGCGTGCGATGCCGACGATGGGTGAGCCGGCGGTAAACTGGCGCGGCCCATACCTGCGCCGTGCGGTTCCAGTGGACCCGTGGGGCCGTCCGTACGTCTACCTCTCGCCAGGGGAACAGAACACGTCTCAGTACGATCTGTACACGCTTGGGCGCGACGGGAAACTCGGTGGAACCGGTGAGGACGGTGACATAACGTCCTGGGGCGACCCGCCCCGTGCGAGGTAGCCTGTCATGAGCCGCGCACGGACACGGTTTCGATACCGCGCCGCACGGCGTGACGGAACCATCGAGTTCGGAATCATCGATGTCGAGGACCGCGGGGCAGTCGCGAGCGAGCTTGCGGCGCGCGGCGTTCTCCCGCTCGAGATAACGGCCCAGTCGGGTAACCAAGCCAGCTCACGCCTGTGCGCAAAGGACCTGGGGCTTGGGTTTCGGATCATGGCGTCGCTTCTCGAGTCCGGGTTACCGATTGGCAAGGCACTCGCCGCATTCTCGGAACTGGCGCCGAAAGCGTGGCGCGGTGGTTTGGAGACGATACGCAGCGGCGTGCGCGAAGGAAGCACACTCGCCAGCGCGCTGGAGGGCTCCTCCCTGGAAATCCCAGCTACGATGGTTGGCATGATCAGGGCCGGCGAAGCAGCCGGTCGCCTGCCGGCCTCGGTGCGGTCGGCTGCGGAGCTTGCGGAGCGGCAGGCCGCTGCTCGTGCTGCGCTACACGCGGCGCTTGCGTACCCACTTGTCCTCGCGGCCGCAGCCATCTCGGCTATCGTGCTGCTTGTAGGTGTCGTCGTACCTCGATTCGCGCGCATTCTCGAAGATGTCGGCGGCACCCTTCCGCCATCGACACGAGCCGTCGTCGGTGTGGCCAATGCGAGTAGCGCTGCCGCTCTCCCCGTGCTCCTCGGTGCCGCGGGTCTCGTCCTGTTATGGCACAGCTGGACGAAGACTGAGGACGGGCGCCGAGCGTGGCACACGTGGCTGCTTGCGGTACCGGGTCTCGGCAGTGTCCGGCGGTCGGCTGCAACGAGTCGATTTTGCGGCGCGTTGGCTGCGCTTCTGGAAAGCGGCGTTCCGCTCGCTCCTGCGTTGAGCCACGCTGCGTCGGCGGTCGGGGACGCGGCGGTCGCGGCCGCCACAACCAGGGCGCGCGCGGCGGTCATCCAAGGTCAATCGCTCTCGTTTGCACTGGAGACGGAACATGCCGCGACACCGACCGTGATACGGCTCGTTAGGGCGGGAGAGGAGAGTGGGAACGTTGGGCCGATGCTCGTACATGCAGCGCGCATCGAAGCCGAGCACGCCGACCACCTCACCAAAGGCGCGCTTCGGTTAGTCGAGCCGTTGATGATCCTTCTCTTCGGCGGGCTCGTCGCAATCATCGCCGCAGCACTGCTCCAGGCGTTGTACAGCATGCGGCCAGCTTCGTGAGGCGCAAAGCATTGCGCCGGGGCCATACGCTCCTGGAATTGATCGTCGTGATCGCAATCCTTGGAATTGCGGCAGTTGTTGCTGGCGTATCACCCCACGTACGCGAGGGTGCCACCCGGCCCGACATGAGCGCTGTCAGCGACACGTTCGATCTGGTCCTGAAGGGTCTTCGCGCGGATGCTGTGTCAGCAGGTCATCCCATCTCGCGGACGATCCTGTGGAACGGCGGCGTGGCCGAAATGACGGCATTTCCCGATGGGCGGATCCTCAACTCACTTCGCCGTGAAATCACGTCGTCGCCACGCGACCGCTAGTATGCGCGCGTGCTGTCCCGCGCCTCGCAGGGGGGTCACACTGCTCGAGGTGATCGTCGCGCTCACACTCCTCGCAACAGCCGGCATTGCGGTCACAACCAGCGTACGGGCCTCCATTGGTGCGGTCGAGCGAGCAAGAACCGTAGACCGAAGCGTTCAGTCGGCGAGCACGTTCATGGATGCAGTAACGCTCTGGTCCCGAGTGGAGCTCGATCAACGTCTCGGGGAGCGTCGTCAAGGTTCCTGGTGGCTGCGAATCGACCGCGCCACCGAAACGTTGTACGTGGTTACGCTCGCCGATTCGCTGCATCGCCCAATCCTTCGTACGTCGGTCTTTCGGGTAGCTGTCAGTGCCGAAGGCCATTAGCCGCCGCGGGAACGCTCGTGGCCAGCGCGCTCGCGGTTTCACGCTCGTGGAAGTCGTAGTGGCGCTCGCGATTGGCGTAATGGTATTGACCGGTGCCTGGACATTGGTGGTGTCTGTGAGCGATGCGGCAGAGCAGGTGATCCGCGAGAGCGAAGCCGTCGATCGCGAGGCGAACGAGGCGAAGCTGATTCGCGATCTCGTTCGAAGTGCCGAAGTGGATCACCGCGCGAACCTTGTTTTCACCGGAGGCCCTGACTCCGCCTCGTTCGTGTCCTGGTGCGACGTTCCACAAGGCTGGTCAGAGCGCTGCTCGGTGACGCTCTTCCCGACACGTGCCGCGAACGGAACGGCATTCCAGCTACGGACGAGCAACGGATTGAACGTGATGATGCGGGGTCGTTCGTCAATCGGCGGCCTCATCTACCTCGACCAGAGCGTTGAACCTCGTGAGTGGCGACTGCAGTGGAACTCTCCGACGGCGCTGCCGTCCGCGATCGGCGTGATCGGATTGCGAGACACGTTGCTACTTGTCATTGGCGGGTGACGGAACGGATGGTGACGATGCACGACTCGACCAACTGCCATCGGGTACAGGGCAGAACGGCCATGCGAGGTAGACGCGGCTTCGTGCTGCTCGCGGTCCTGAGCGCAATCATAGGCGCAGTCACGCTCGGCATGCTGGTCACGCGCACCGCGCGCCTGAGCCTTCTCACAGCATCCAACCGCGCTGCGTTTCTTCGAGCCAGGTGGAACGCCAACGACTGCGCCCAGCGTGCTCGCGCAGCCATGTCGGAGAGCGAGTGGAGCAGGAGCGATAGCGCGTGGGCGCGACTCGATGCTCTGCTCGCGACGGCCCCGATCGTTCGCGAGGCTGGCACTTGCGCAGTCTCACTCACCGCTGTCGGTGACCGAATCGACGTTAACAATGCCGATGCACACACGCTGCGTCGCTTGTTTCTCGCGGCTGGACTATTGCCCACGCGTGTTGATTCCCTCGTCGATGCGCTGCTCGATTGGCTGGATGAGGACGATCATCCACGCCCGAGCGGAGCCGAATCGAACTGGTACCGCACAAACGGGCGACCCGGCCCGCGCAACGGCCGGCTGGCGGACGTGGCCGAATTGCGCCGCGTTCGCGGCTTCCAAGACTCGACTGGGTTCGCAGCACTCCTGGATACAGAGTCAGGACGCGTGAGTCTCGTACGGGCGCCCGCGGTTGTGCTTGCCGCGCTACCAGGATTCACACCGGACCTCATCGCACAAATCCACGAGCGACGTGCGCATCACACCGTCAAGGCTGACTTACACGAATTGGCAGTGACGCTGCCAGGCGAAGCCGGTGCCGCGCTACTTCCGAACATTCCTGATCTGGAGCAGCGCATCGCCGTCGACCCGGATGCGTGGATCCTCACGAGTCACGGTCGCGCTGCGGGCTCCCCCGTTATCGCGGTGATCGAACTGAGACTCGTTCGAGCTGGACCGGGCGCTGCGGTCACACGCCGGAGAGAGCGATGGGAATGACCGGGTTCGGCTTCAACATCCCCCTGCGCCAACGCATTGGCATTGGCGTATCGAGCGACCGAGTTCGCGCGCTTGCACTCGACGGTTCGGAAGTAGCATGGGCCTGCGAGCGCGTGAAAGCGAACGACGAGTCACTCGAGCAAGCGCTGCTGGATCTCCTCACATCGGCGCCAATCTCGCGGTGGCACCGGCAGAGCACGTTCGTTGCGCTCGGCCCGGCAACTGCGCGGGTGAAGCGATTGAGCGGATTACCCGCGGTGGCTGACAAGGGTCTCGCATACCAACTCGTGTCGGAGAACGCAGATCGGTTCTTTCCCCGTCATCAAGCGAGAGCCAGCGTCCGGGCGGTCGAAGAGATCGGCAACGGTGAGGTGTGGGCGGCAGCGGTCGACGACGCCACGGTGGCAATGGTGCAGCGCGTCTGTGCCTCGTTGCGTCTGCGGGTCCGCTCGTTCGTGCCCGCGATCGCTGCGGCGCTCGCCGCGACCGATGACACGGAGTTCGAGATCGCGGATGGGTCGGTTCGCGCGACTGTTCAGGCCAGAGACGGCCGATTGGCGGCCGTGCGATATCGCCACATCATGGGTGTCCGACCGACGGAGGGACCCACTTCGATCGTCGCGCCTCTTCGCGCTATCGGGACCGATGCCGGGAGCTATACTGACGCCTATGGCGCAGTCGTAAGGGGTATGGCGGCGCCGCTCAGCTTTCGAAACAATGGCGCGCCGATCGGCGACGCGCACAAAATCCCGCGCTGGCGACGAGCGGCTGCCGCTGCCGCACTCAGTCTGGGAATAGCTGCACCGTTTGTGGCGATGATCGCAGCCCCTGCGCGCGCTCGAGCACGCGACGAAGCAGTTCTTCGTGCACTCGACGAGAGGGCGCGCGCGGCGCGAGCGACGCATGCGGACCTCGTTCGCTTTACCGCGGCCGTCAATGCTGCCGCCTCGTTCACGAACTCTCGGCGGTCTCAATCAGTGCTCGTGGCCGAACTCACTGAGGCACTTCCGGGCGGAACCGCAATCGTGTCGTTCCGCGTCGACAGCGCTGCGGGTTCACTGGTGGTATTGGGTCAGCGCGCGACCGCCGCGCTGTCGAGCCTCGAAAAGGTGGATGATGTGGTGAACCCTCGCTTGGCCGGACCGGTAACGCGCGAACTCGTCGCGGGGCGTGAGTTGGAACGAGCGTCGATCCAGTTTCTACTCTTTCCGCGCGGCGGCGCCACTCGCCCCGAAGCGACGACACCGGCTGCCGGGTCTCGCGGGGAACGATGACGCTCGAGAATTTCTCCGCACGCGACCGGCTAACGGTGATCATCGGCGCCGTGACAATCGTGCTGCTTCTCGGCGGCTCGCGCGCTATTCCGTGGTGGCGGCGCGCGCACCGAGAGGTCACAGTTGCAGCCGCCGATGCGCGCGAACGTCTGGCGTTCGAGCAGAGCCTTCTGCGCTCGGAGCGAGCTGCGCGTGATTCCGCAACCGCGCGCTCGCGGCGGTACCTCGCCCTGGCACCTCGGATTCTCCCGGGCCGGTCCCCCGCGATTGCTGCCGCCGAGCTGGCTGCCATGGTCTCAGGGGCTGCTCAGGGATCAGGGTTGCGCGTCGGCGCCGTGCAGGTGCAGCCGGACACGACTCGTCTCGGAGTGTTCGCGCGCGTCGCTGTGCGGGCTCAGGTCACGGGAGACGTGCGAGGAGTGAGCGCGTTGCTCTTGACTCTCGAGCGCGGCCCGCTGGTCCTCAACATTCGTGAGCTCTCGCTCGCGCAGCTTGACGCTGGAGCAGACGACACGCGCCCCGAAATGTTACGGGGCGAGATGCTCGTGGAAGCCCTCTCGCTGGCGGCCGAGCGATGAGACGCCTTGCGCTGCGGAGGTCGGCGCGGTTCGTCGAGCGTTCGTGCTGGGCGGTCCTGGTCATCGGCATCGCGCTCGCTACTCGCTTCTGGCGTGCCGCTCAGTCGCCGAGCCAGCCATACGCTCCACTGATGCCAGCGGTGAGTGCCGTCCATCCGACTGCGACCGAGCGAGAGCTGGTCGCTGCTGCCGGCTTGATAGTGGAGCGCGATCCATTCAGGCTCGTGCGCCGTCCTTCACCAATCCCGTTCACGGCCGAGGGTGATGTGGCGAATCAGCCGCGGCCGGTAATCCAACGTCCGGCGCTGGTGCTCGGCGGCATTATCGGCGGTCCACCGTGGACCGCGATCCTCGAGGGAGTTCCGGGACGAACGATCCCGATCGTCGTGCAGCGCGGCGATACGCTGGCCGGCCTACGCGTTCGTGAGGTCGCGAAAAATCACGCTGTGGTCGCAGGCATGGACACAGTGTGGCGCCTCACCCTCAAGCGAATCTGGCAGTGACGTCACCGCGTAGGCAACTCGGCCTTATCTGGTATGCGGTCGCGGTGTTCAGCCTGGCGCCGCGTAGTGTGCTCTCCCAGCGGGCCGACTCGTCCGTCGTCGTCCGCAACGACAGCGTGACGATCAGGCTCGTGGACGTCGATGTCCGCGCGGCGATTCAAGCGCTATCGCGATTTCTCGATCGGCCGGTGGTGTTCGGAGCGCTGAACGGGGGACGCGTAACGCTGGAAACGCCATCGCCGGTTGCGCCGCGGGATGTCGCCTCGTTGCTGCGAGGAGTGTTGCAAAGCCAGAACCTCGAGCTGGTGGCGGACAGCGGCATCTATCGAGTTCGGCAGAAGGAGCCACCGCCGCCCGCACCAGTCGCAGCCGTGCCAGCGCCGAGACAGACAAGCGCGCTCGAGTTGTTCGTGGTCAAGCTGCGTCACGCACGTGCGTCCGAGGTGGCTGCAACGCTCAACGCTTTGTATGGGCGAGCGAGCGCGCCGGGAGAGCTGGGGGCGCCACCGCCGACGCTATCCGACCAGCTCCGGCAAAGCCAGATCCCTCCGGTTGGCGTGCCCACTGCGCCAACGCCCTCGACAGGAGCCCAGCGGTCGGCAACGTTGGCTGGTGAGGTGACGATTGTGCCGGACCCCAAGGCGAATAGCCTCCTCATTCGCGCCATGCGCGCGGACTTCGAACTGCTGAACGCGGCCATTCAGAGCATCGACGTCCGTCCGATGCAGGTTCTCATCGAGGTGCTCATCGCCGAGGTTCGGCGCGACCGAAACCTGGATCTCGGGGTCGACGTCACGGTGCCGCCGCAAAGGATCGGTGGTACCAATACGACTATCGAGGGCTCCACTACGGGCGGGGGCATAGGCGACCTCGTGCTCAGGCTGATGAACATCGGGAGCGCGAACATCGATGCGACTCTGCGCGCGGCGGAAGTGCGCGGCGATGTGTCGATCATCAGCCGCCCCGTCGTCATCACGGCCAACAACAAGCGGGCCGAGATCGTGGTTGGAAGCGAGCGGCCGTTCATTCAGGTGACGCGTGCGCTGCCCACCGACGCGCCGATTCGAGACCAGGTAGTGCAATACCGGTCCGTGGGCACGCGGCTCTTCGTGCTTCCGACGATCAGTGAGGACGGGTACGTGATGCTCGAGGTGACCCAAGAGGTGAACGCGGCCACGACGGAGCTCGCCTTCAACGCACCCGTCATCTCGACACGATCGGTGCAGACCAATCTCTTGCTAAAGGATGGGCAGACCGTTGCGCTCGGTGGACTCGCCGATAGGCAGAAGGACGTGAATCAGCAGGGTGTCCCGCTTCTATCCCGGATCCCGCTACTGGGCGGGCTGTTCGGGCATGCCAGCCGCCGCACGACGGAGACGGAGCTGTTTCTGTTCATCACCCCACGCGTCGTGCGCAGCGATGAAGAAGCGCAGGGCGTCACCGACCCCTACCTCAAGCGTGCAGAGAAGGTGAAGCCGTGACGACGCGGGATGCCGACGATCTGATACTCGGCGAGTCGCCGGTCATTCGCGAGCTGCGTTCGATGATTCGCAAGATCGCGCGACGCCCCGAGCCCGTGCTTATTCAGGGGCCGACCGGGTCGGGGAAGGAGCTGGTGGCGCAGGCGCTACACCAACACAGCGGCCGGGCGGGGAAGCTCGTGGCGTTCAACGTGTGCGCGATTCCCGAGACAATGTTCGAGGATTCGTTGTTCGGACATGTTCGGGGCGCGTTCACCGGTGCAGCGACTGATGCTCAGGGCTACCTGCTCGAGGCGAACGGAGGCACGGCGTTCTTCGACGAGGTCAGCGGTCTCTCGCTACAGATGCAGGTGAAGCTTCTGCGAGCGATCGAGACCGGGCAGTTCAGGCCAGTCGGAGCGCGAGCCGATCGCTCCAGTGATTTTCGGGTCGTCAGCGCCGTCAATGAGCCGCTCGATCAGCTCATGGGGGAAGGCCGGTTCCGCACCGACCTCGCGCATCGATTGAGCACGTTCGTGCTCGACGTGCCTCCACTGTGCGAGCGTCCGGCCGACATCCCGGTGCTCGCCCGCTCGTTCGCTGCGCGGGCGGCTGCGATTCACCTTCCCTATGTGGAGTTGACGGTGTGTGCCGTGCGCGCGCTGGAACAGTACGACTGGCCCGGAAACGTCCGCGAACTTCGCAACGTGGTCCTGGCCACGGTCGCGCTCTCGGAGTCGCCGGTCATCGATGGCGCGATGATCGTGGCGACGTTTCAGCGGAAACGCATTGGCTCGGACGTCGAAGACAAGACGAGTTTTCAACGAAGGCAGTTGCTCGATTTGTTGACTGAGCACGCGTGGGATACGATGGAGGTGGCACGCGAGCTTGGTGTGGACCGAGCCACGGTGTATCGGCGAATGAATGCGTTGAGTATACCGACTCTCGCGAGGAATTCCACGCGAACCGCGCGAAGCTCCGCTTGACGAAGCCGGCGAGGTTTTCGACCGTCCCCTTCTGCTGCGGCCGGCGCGGCGTGCAGAGCTCGATCGTGAAGCCGTAGTCGATGGCCAGCGCGCCTAACGTGGCATTCCAGACCGGCCACCCGCCGACGTGCTTGACTACGACGGTCTTCGGATTGTCGAAGACCACCCGGAGCGGCACGCCCGCCCCGGCGTGGAGAAAGCTGTCGAGGATCGCACGCACGAGCGCGTCGACGCGCTCGTGCGGGACGAGGGCGACGTGGACCCACCGCGAGTACTTGAGGCGATAGGCCGCGAAGTGGACTGTCCGGTGCGCCCCGTCGCTCAGGCGGACCTGCACCTCCCCGAAGTCGAACTGGGCGAACTCGCCGGCCATGGAACACACAGTCTGCGCCCAGTGACCGAGTGACCGGTTTACACCCCAGCGACCGGATTCGCACTACCTCGCGTTCAGCTACACTGACGCGTAGCCGAAGCCGGAGTTGAGGCTCGGTGCGTGGCGGCGGGACAGCTACGATGCGTTCGCTCACTGCGTGGGTGAGCGACTTGTTCGAGACGACGTCATCAAGTTCGCAAGGCCCGTGCAGGAAGCGCGACCACGTTGAGTCCACCGCCTCAAGTTGGTGGGCGTTCGACACGCACCACGGCGTGGACGCCCGTCGGCCATCTCTCCGTCGAGTTCGAAGCGCAATATTTCGCGTAGCCGAATTACAGACCGGCGGCGCAACGTGCAGGTGAGATTGACTCCCGCATCTCCGAACAGATCACAGCTCAGCCCCGTCCCGCCCGTGCAGGGCCGACGAGCCGTTAGCGTTCGAGGCTCTCCGTAACGCTCGGCAGGCGACGAGGTCCATGACCTGGACGGCCGCAGACGGCCGGGGATTCCTCAGGCGGCAAAGCGTAAATGGGCCAGTTGCCACACAAGCGGCCGTGCGGGTACCTATCTCCCGCTCGGCCGCTTTGCCCGCCGGTGTTGCTATCGATCACGGCGCGGACCGACCCTGCCGCGACCCTTTCGTCGCAGGCGCGAGCCGCTCGTTGGCAACGCGACGGATCTCCATCAGAGCTTGCTTCGTCCGCGCGTATGCATCGCGGGAGAACAGCGCCGTCACAACTGCAATGTCACGCTCCAAGAACTCACGCAGCCACCCAACCACCACATCAGCGTCCGCGCTCGCCATAGCGGCGGCCGGATAGCGCAGGTGTTCCAGCACCTCCGCCGCGTTGAACCACTCCTGCGGATCGACCGCCGAGCCGAAGAGCACCTCAATCAGACCGCGCTCTTTCAGCATGCGGATCCGCAAGTCTCCGCGTTCCAGATCCACGGTCTCGAACGTCCACCGGCTACCTGTGCTGCTCGCTAGCCTGACCCCCGATCCTTCAACAAACGGGAGCAGGTTCCTTCGCGCCTTCTCCAGCAGATTAATTGCCAATGTGCCTCCAGGTCTGAAGACGTTCATGCTCATGGGCGGACGAACCAGCTCCCTACGCGCCGATAGCCACCGCTCAAGAACAGTTGAACCTCTCGGCTTAGCCACGGCCCGACCCGCCCTCCAGCCCAGATGGTGCCCGGGCTGGAGAAGCTGACGTGGAAGCTATCGCCTAGCAACATCCGCCATCTGAGGTATGCCCAGTTTAGAGCCCATGTCCCCTCGTCCCCCAGGGCCGTGCTCATCCCCTCACCAATGTTAAAGGCATGGGCGCCTGTGCCCCGGGCGACGTTCAGATACTTAGGGTAGTTGCCGACTACAGTCACCGTCGACCGAGCCGTCGCCATTCCGCCGCTGATAAGCGCGAGCTCAGCGCTCGCGATGCCTTCCAACACCGGTTGCGCGGGTGTGAGCAAGACACCCACTCCTAGAATCGCCGCCTCCGCTTGACTGCCCGTGAGCCCCCCGCTCTTAGAGAAATGGGTCAGCGGATTCCCACCAACCCAGATGTGGCTCGAAAACCCGCCGCTAGAGCAGATGCGTGTCTCCGCCCACTCTCCGTTCTCCGTCGGCGTAAACGTGATCTTCGTCGCCTCGTCGCGCGGGCACAGTCCTGACGGATCCGCGCCGTTAACCGGATCATTGCCCGCAAGGGCGTACTGGTTCAGACCTCCGCCGATGCCGATCGGATCCTGAGAGATAAACCGCCTGGCCATGGGGTCGTACCAGCGGTTCCGGACGTAGTAGAGCTGCGTGGCCCCGCCCTCCCACAGGAGCCCCTTCCAGCGCAACCGGCTCGTGTCCGCTAGCGCGCCACCGGTAATTGCCGCGACCGCCCCCCACGGCTCGTAGGTAATCTGCTGCGCAACCGTGCTGCCGCTCGTGAGCCCGATCACGTTCCCGAGCTCGTCCTGCTGGTAGTAGCGCACCAGCGTGTTGCCGCTCACGCTCGAGTCGGTCGTGATGAGCGCCAGCGGACGGTCGACGCCGGGCAGGTACGCGTACTCGCCATAACGCGTAGTCATTCCCGCGTCCGTCTCGGCCACCAGCTGCCCGCCATCCCAGAAGAAGAGCCGCTCGATCGTGCGGACGTTCGCCCCGGAGTTGTTGTTCCGGGCGCGCACCGTGAGCTCGCCGTTCGCGTTGTACCAGTAGAACGTGGTGTCGGCCCCGACCAGCACCGAGGCGAGACGCGACTTGCCGTCGTACGTGAAGTAGGTGGTCGCCCCGCCAGTCGTCCGGCTGGCGATGTTCCCGTCATCGTCGAGCGTGTACGTGGTCGTGCCAAAGGCGGTCAGCCGGTTGCCTAACGTGTAGGTAGCCGCGGTCGTCGTGCTCGCGAGCGAGTCGGTCTCGCCCGTGAGGTTGCCGGCCGAGTCGTAGGCGAAGGTCAGGACCCGCGTCGGCCACGCGGTGCCACCCGTGCAGGAGAGGCCGTTGAGGAGGTCCTGCCCGGTGAACGAGCACGTGGCCGCGGCGACCGTGCTGTCGGCCAGCCGCACGAGCTCCCCACGGTCGTTGAAGCGGAACGACCGCACGTTCGTCGTGTCCGGTCCCAGCGACCAGCTCATGCTCGTGACCCGGCCGAGCGAGTCCCGGAAAGCGTACGTCCGCCCGAACGCCGCCTCGAGGGTTGCCGAGTTGTAGAACGACTGCGCCACCTCGTGGCGTGGAGTGTAGGCGAACGAGTGTCGCACGCTCGACGGGTAATCGCGATAGCGCTCGATCAGCTCGTTAGGGTCGTAGCTGACGTTGACGTTGTTTGCCACCCCCGATACGCCAAGTACGTAGGTTCCCGTCGCACCGGTCGTGAGGTCACGCACGTATCGCCGCGATACGAAGGGGATGAGGTTCGTGGATGAGCCCACCGCCATGGCCTTGTAGTACGTCGAGTCGAGCTGGCGGTCGGGCGTGGGCACGTGATAGCGCACGAACCGTTTTTGCGCGATCGACGCGTTCAGGCCTTGCGGCGCGCCCGCGATGATGCGGGTGACCACCGAATCGACCCAGCCAAAGGAATCCGTCCACGTCGTGTCGACTGAAATCTCGTTCCGCGCGACAGTGAACGTGCCGGTGACCGCGGTTGTCGAGTCGATCGGGTATGTGGCGTAGCGGTACCCGTGTGTCCACGAGTCTAGCGCGAAGTTCCCCGTACTCGACGTGCTTGTCGGACGCCCGAGCTGATCGTACCCAATGTCCTGTCGCTGCAGACGCTGGTTCGTCCAACCGGCGACGTGTCCACCTCGATCGTAGAAATACGAGACGTACTTGCCGAGCGTGTCCGCGGGGTCGTACACCCGCGTCGGCCAGCCGAGGGCGTTCACTTCCCGCCTGAACACCTGGCCCTTCGCGTCAGAGACCCGGAGCAGGAACTCCTTGTCATAGTCGTAGGTGATTGCTTTCGGATCGGCGCTCAGCGAGTCGCGTACCGGTCGGTCGATCGCGTCATACGTCACGTAACGCCGCGCCGTGCCGTTGCTGAATACGACGGAATCGCGACCATACTTGTCAAACACTCTGCCACTGAAACGATCACCCGGCTCTTCGACGCGCGTCAGGTTGCCGAAGACCGTATCGTACAGCTTACGCGTGGTGTGGCCGACGCTGCTGACCACGCCGGAGGTGCCGGGGCTCGGAGCAGTTCCCGCGGCATCGGTGATCAAGGTATCCCGCCCGAGCGTGTCGTAGTGCATGCGCATCGTGAAGCCGCCGGTCGTAACGCTGTCCACCTTCGACGGATTGGCGCTGCGGTAGAAGACCTGCTCCGGCGATCGCGGGCCGTCAACGGTGCGGACCTGCCCGAAACTGTCGTACGAGTAGGAGAGCGAATCGCCGCCGGCAACCTTGCTCCACGCCAACACGGGCCGTCCACCGGCGACCGTGGCGTACCCGAACCGGTCGATTCGTTCGGTCTTTAGCACGTTCGCTTTGTTGATGCTCCGCGTCATGTACTCGACCACCGAGTCAGCGAGGAGTCCCGACCGATGAATTCGAGTAAGGACATTGGACCGGAAGTTTTGACTCTCATCCGACAACCAGTTCTCGGTCCGCGATCCGACGATCTGTCCCCAACGGTCCTC
>DASURJ010001076.1:0-3493 GCA_036280115.1 Gemmatimonadaceae bacterium | reverse complement strand
TTCGCGAGCAGGCCGATCGCGAGGCCCAGCTGCTCATGCGCGAAGCGCGCGCGCAGGTGGAGCGCGACGTGGAAGGGTTGCGCGCGGAAGCCCGCCGGCTGGAGGAAGAGATCCAGGGACTGGTGCGCGCGCGCCGGAGCTACCTGTCCCAGCTCCGGGCCATGATCGAACGGCAGCTCGTCGAGATCGAGACGGCGGAGGCCGCGCCGACCCCGCAGGTCACGACGCCGACGTCCACGCCCGCGGCAGAAAAGCGCGAGGAGCCCAAGCGGTCGGCACACCCAACGCCGGCCTGGCTCGACTCGCTGGTGAAGGAGTAGCGCGGTGGAGGCGACAAGCGCGCTGGTGAACGGCGCGACGGTGGCTGACGGACCTCACACGCTCGAGCGCGTGGAGCGTGCGGCCGAGGTCGTGCGTGCGCGGTTCGGGGCGCCGCCACAGGCGGCGATCATTCTGGGCACCGGGCTCGGCGCACTCGCCCGTCAGATGCGTATCGACGTGTCGGTCGACTACACCGACATCCCGGGCTTCCCGGTCTCGACGGTCGAATCACACGCGGGGCGCCTCCTGTGCGGGACGCTGGCGGGCAGGACGGTCGTCGCCATGCAGGGCCGGTTCCATCGCTACGAGGGCTACTCGCTGCAACACGTGACGTTCCCGGTGCGTGTGCTGCGCGCGCTCGGTGCAGACACGCTCATCGTGTCGAACGCGTGTGGCGGCATGCATCCACTGTGGAGCCCCGGTGAGCTCATGCTCATCGCCGACCACATCAACCTGCTCGGCGACAATCCGCTGATCGGGCCTAACGACGACCGTCTCGGCCCGCGGTTCCCGGACATGTCGCAGCCGTACGACCGCGCGTTGCGCGCCCTGGCGCGTGCCGTGGCCGCGGAGCAGCGCATTACGTTGCGTGAGGGCGTGTACGTCGCCGTGCCGGGACCGAACCTGGAGACGCGCGCCGAGTACCGGTTCCTGCGCGGCATCGGGGCGGACGTGGTGGGCATGTCCACCGTACCCGAAGTGATCGTCGCGATTCACGGCGGGATGCGCGTGCTCGGCGTCTCTATCATCACCGACCAGTGTCTGCCCGATGCGCTCGAGCCGGCGAGCGTGGAGAAGATCATTGCCGTCGCCGGACGGGCGGAGCCCGCCCTGACCGCGCTCGTGTGCGGAGTGCTGGAGCGCCTGTGACGGGGACGCGAGCGGACGCGCGGTTCCGTCTCATCCCGCCCGAGGGCGGCGCAGACACGCTCGAGCACGAGGTGCTCGCGCGCTGGCGTGAGGAGCACCTGTTCGCGCGCACGCTCGAGGCGCGTGCCGGCGCTCCGTCGTGGGTGTTCTTCGAGGGTCCCCCGACGGCCAACGGCCGGCCGGGGATCCATCACGTGTTCGCCCGCACGATCAAGGACCTCTTCTGCCGCCATCGCGCGATGCGCGGATTCCACGTGCTGCGGAAGGCCGGTTGGGACACGCACGGGCTGCCGGTCGAGATCGAGGTGGAGAAGCAGCTGCCAGCGCTGCTCGAGCAGCGGGGGATGCGCAAAGAGGAGATCGCCCGATACAGCGGGAAGCAGCTGATCGAGGCGTTCGGGGTCGACGAGTTCAACCGGCTCTGCCGCGACAGTGTCTGGCGCTACCAGAGTGACTGGGAGCGGTTGAGCGAGCGGATCGGTTACTGGCTCGATTACGACAACGCCTACATCACGTACACGAACGGCTACGTGGAGAGCGTCTGGTGGGCGCTCGCGACGCTCCACGAGAAGGGCTTCCTCACGCGCGGACACAAGGTCCTCCCGTATTGCCCGCGGTGCGGCACGACGCTGTCGAGCCACGAGGTGGCGTTAGGCTATCAGGACGTGGCGGATCCCAGTGTGTATGTGGCGCTGGAGCTTGACCCGGGAACGGGGAACCGGGAACCGGGAACCGGAACTGCCAACGGCGAGCTGGGAGCCCCCAGCCCCGGTTCCCGGTTCCCGGTTCCCGGTTCCCGCGCCGCCACGCGGCGCCGCATTCTCGTCTGGACCACCACGCCGTGGACGCTCGTCTCGAACGTCGCCCTCGCCGTGCACCCCGAGCTCGACTACGTCGAGCTGAGGAAGCGCAGCGGGACCGATTGGACGATCGTTCTCGCCGAGGCGCGCGCGGCGGGTGTGCTCGGCGAGGACTATCGCGACCGGTGGGATACCGTGGGACGGTTCCCGGGGTCCGCGCTCGTCGGCGCGCGCTACGAGCGACCGCTGGACTGGGCGTCGCTCGACGGCGTCGAGGGCGACCACGGCGTGATCGTTGGCGAGGAGTTCGTGTCGGCGGATGATGGCACCGGCGTCGTGCACATGGCGCCCGCGTTCGGCGCCGATGACTACGCGGCGGGGCAGCGGCACGGGCTCGCGTTCATTCAGCCGGTGAATGCGCGCGGGGCGTTTCCCGCCGACATGCCCGTCGTGGGCGACACGTTCGTGAAAGCGGCCGACCCGCTCATCATCGAGGAGCTGGAGCGGCGCGATGTGCTGTGGAAGGCGGGCACGCTGCGTCACGCGTACCCGCACTGCTGGCGCTGCGGGACGCCGCTGCTCTATTACGCGCGCGCGTCATGGTTCATTCGTACGACGGCGTTCAAGGGCGAGATGCTCGCGCGGAACGCGCGCGTCGAATGGCACCCGGCCGAGGTCGGCGCCGGGCGGTTCGGCGAGTGGCTCGAGAACAACATCGACTGGGCGATCTCGCGCGACCGCTACTGGGGCACGCCACTGCCGGTGTGGGTGAACGACGAGGACCCGAACGAGATCGAGGTGATCGGCTCGTTTGCCCGGCTCGCCGAGCGGGCGGGCGTCTCGTTAGGTGACGACTTCGACCCGCACAAGCCGTACGTCGATCGGTATACCTGGCCGGCGCCGAGCGGCCGCGGCACGATGCGCCGCGTCCCCGAAGTGATCGACACGTGGTTCGATTCGGGTGCGATGCCGTTCGCCCAGTGGCACTACCCGTTCGAGAACCGCGACGTCCTGCCGACGCAGTATCCAGCGGACTTCATCGCCGAGGGCGTGGACCAGACGAGAGGGTGGTTTTATAGCCTGCTCGCTATCGCCAGCGGGCTGGGGTCGGCATTACCAAACAACTCGCCGCTTGGAGGCCGGGAACAGGGAACGCGGAACCGGGAACCGAGGGTCACGACGAGCTCCGAGCTCGCAACCCCCGTTCCCGGTTCCCTCCGCCCACCGGAGGCGGGCACCCGCCCGGTTCCCACTGCTGCTCCGTACCGAGCAGTCGTGGTGAACGACCTGGTTCTCGACGCCGACGGCGTGAAGATGTCCAAGCGTCTCGGGAACATCGTGGACCCGTGGACCGTCGTGCCGAAATACGGCGCGGATGCGGTGCGGCTCTTTCTCGTTGCATCGAGCCAGGTCTGGAAGCCGCGCGCGTTCGACGAGGCGCAGATCCGCGAGGGCGCGACCCAGTTTCTCGTGACGCTCAAGAACGTGTACAGCGGGATGTT
>DASURJ010001075.1:0-5555 GCA_036280115.1 Gemmatimonadaceae bacterium | reverse complement strand
AGTTCGCGGAGAAGCGGCTGTCCGCCGATACGGTCAACGTGGCGTCGACCGGCTCGAGCGTGGTGAAAGGTGAGACGCTGGTGGACACCGCGCGGAACCTCGAGGCAATGCGGATCAACATGGTGGTGATCCGCCACAGCTCGTCGGGCGCCGCCGCGTTCCTCGCCGATCGCATCAAGTCCAACGTCATCAACGCCGGCGACGGCACGCACGAGCATCCGACGCAGGGTTTGCTCGACCTGCTCACGCTGCGCGACCACTTCGGGACCCTCGAAGGACGCCGCATCTGCATTTGCGGTGACGTGCTTCACTCGCGCGTGGCGCGCTCGAACATCTGGGGCCTCAAGAAGCTCGGTGCGGAGGTGGGTGTGTGTGGGCCGCGATCGCTCTTGCCGAGCGCGGTGTCCGAGCTCGGGGTCGAGGTGTTCGATCGCATCGAGGCCGCGATCGAGTGGGCCGAAGCGTTGAACGTGTTGCGGCTGCAACTGGAACGGATGCAGGGGGGCTACATCCCCTCGCTGCGCGAGTACAATCGTGTGTTCGGCGTCACGCGCGAGCGTTTGGAGCGCGCGCCGCGTGACCTGCTCATTCTCCACCCGGGACCAATGAACCGAGGCGTCGAGATCGATTCCGACGTGGCCGACGGGCCGCACAGCGTGATCCTCGAGCAGGTCACCAACGGCGTCGCGGTGCGGATGGCGGTGCTCTACCTGCTCGCCGGTGGGCGGCCGGACCTGGCGGAAGCGGCGAAGGGAGGATCCGAACGGTGAAGCGACGGGTCGTGCTTCGCGGCGGGCGTGTGCTCGATCCGTCGCAGAACGTCGACGCCACCGGTGATCTCGTCATCGCCGACGGGAAGGTCGAGGCGTTCGAGACCGCGACCGGGGCCGCGTACGGCGACGACGTCGAGATCGTCGAGTGCGGCGGACTCGTCGTCGCTCCCGGATTCGTCGACGTGCACTGCCATCTGCGCGAGCCGGGACGTGAGGACGTGGAGACGATCGCGACCGGGGCGCGCGCGGCCGCGGCAGGCGGGTTCACCGCCGTGTGCGCCATGCCTAACACGCAGCCGGTTACCGACAACCAGGCGGCCGTCGGGTTCGTGCTCCGTCAGGGTCAGGCGGCGAACGCCGCCCGCGTGCATCCGATCGGCGCCATCTCGTTAGGGCAGGAAGGCAAGGCACTCGCCGAATTCGGCGAGATGGTGGGCGCCGGTGCGGTGGCCGTCAGCGACGACGGCCGTCCGGTCGCGAGCGCGCATCTCATGCGGACGGCGCTCGAGTACGCACGCACGTTCGGCATCCCCGTCGCCGACCACTGCGAGGAACCGACGCTGGCGTCGGGCGGAGCGATGAACGAAGGGATCGTGAGCGCGCGGCTCGGGCTCAAGGGCATCCCGTCCGAGGCGGAAGAGATCATGGTCATCCGTGACATTCTCCTCGCGCGCCGCACGGGCGGGCACGTCCATCTCTGCCACATGAGCACGAAAGGCTCCGTGGAGCTCATTCGGTGGGGGAAGGACCGTGGTATTCGTGTGACGGCCGAAGCGTGCCCGCACCACCTCTCGCTCACCGAGGACGCGGTCGAGGGCTACAACACGAACGCGAAGATGAACCCGCCGCTTCGCACCGAGGCGGACGTCGAAGCAATTCGTGATGCGGTCAAGGACGGCACCATCGACCTCGTCGCGACCGACCACGCGCCACACCACTATGACGAGAAGGAGCGGGAGTTCGCCGACGCCCCGAACGGCATCGTGGGACTGGAGACCGCCCTCGCCGTCGTGATGACGTGGCTGGTCGAGCCGGGCATTATCGATCTCACGACCCTGATCGATCGCATGTCGGTGTCCCCCGCGCGTACATTCAACCTCCCGGGCGGGACGCTCCGCCGAGGCGCCGTCGCCGACGTCACGGTGTTCGCTCCCACCCGGACGTGGACGGTGGACCCGACGCGCTTCGCGTCGAAGGGACGCAACAGCCCGTACGGGGGGCGAACGCTCACGGGGCTTGTGATGTGTACCATTGTCGGCGGCAGAATCGTCCATCGGACAGCGGGGTAACGCGGTGCACGGGTCGTTACCGGCACGCCGGGAGGTTGTACGGGTCTGCAGGCGCTTGTACGAGCGCGGGCTGATCGCCGGGCCGGATGGGAACGTCTCGGTTCGACTTCCGGGTGACCGGGTGCTCGTGACCCCCGCGGGGCTGTCGAAGGTGGACGTGACCGAGGACGACCTCGTCGAGCTCTCGCTCGACGGTCAGCATCGGCGCGGTGCGAAGCGGGCATCGTCCGAGGTGGCGGTGCATCTTCGCATCTACCAGCGGCGTCCCGACGTGCACGCGGTCGTGCATGCCCACCCGCCCACGGCGACAGGGTTCGCGGTGGCTGGTGAGTCATTCTCGGCCTGCGTGCTGCCGGAAATTATCTATCAGGTTGGATGGGTGCCGCTCGTGCCGTACGCGACACCCGGAACTGTGGCACTGGCCGATGCGTTCGAGCCGTTTCTCGATCGACACGACGCGTTCTTGATGGCGAACCATGGGGCAACGACGGTCGGACCGTCACTGCTCCTCGCGCACCAGCGCATGGAGAGCCTCGAGCACACGGCCAAAATTCTGTTGGCGGCTCGGCTGCTCGGCCGAGTGCAGACGTTGTCGCCGGAAGACGTGCGGGCGCTCGAGACGGCGCGGGCGCGGGCGTTTCCCGGACAGATCTACCCAGGTTGTCCCGTCCCGGACAGCCGTCAGGAGTGAGGCATGAGCTCAGGTCTGAATTCGATGGATGAGCTGAACGCGCTCATGGAGGAGCGCGCCCGTTACGAGCAGTGGCTCGAACAGCTCAACGCGCGAAAGGGAAGCACGCCGCCCCACGTGTTCGAGCGGGTGCGCGGCGACTACGGCGAGCGGCTGAATCGCGTGCTCGACCAGCTTGCTGGCCGGGCGACCGAGCTTCAGGAGACGGCCGGAACTCTCGCGGATCGCGTGGCCGCCTTGTTCGCCGACGAGACGTCGCTTCGCGATGAGCGCGCCGAAGCCGAGCTTCGCGCGGCGGTCGGAGAGTTCACCGAAGAGCACGCGCGTGAAGTCGTGCACCGCTGCGACGAGGCGATCGCCAGCCTTGGTGCCGAACGGGCGTCGGTCGGGGCAGAGCTCGGCCGTGTCCAGGAGATTCTCGCAGTGGCGACCCGTCCGCCGACTCCGCCCGCCGGCGAGCCCAACGTCGTGCCGATCGAGGCGCTTGCGCCGCCGGCGCCGCCCGCGCACGCCGCGTCACCGAACGGCGGAGCGCCCGCGCGTTCGGCACAGCCACCGCTCACCCGCGACGCCGCGCCGTCGCAGTTCGACGAGCTCGCGTTCCTCCAGTCGGTCGTCGACAAGCCAGCTCCGCCGGCGTCGGCCGCATCCCCCGCCGACGTTGCGCCGCCTGACGCGCGCACGGAGCGGTCCGCGCCGTCGCCGTCACGTGCCCCGGCGAGGGAAAACGTTCCGCAGTCCGCGCCCGAGCCCGTTGCCGCCGCACCGTCGCGACGCGCCGCCGCACCAACCCCCATCCTGACGTCGGCTCCTCTCGTCGAGAAAGACGGGCACGAAGCGAACGCCGCCCTGACGCCGGGCAGCATTCCGGCTTTTCTGAAGGACGTGCCGACGGAGCAGATCAAGACGCTGAAGTGCCAGGAGTGCGGCACGATGAACTATCCCACGGAGTGGTACTGCGAGCGCTGCGGCGGCGAGCTGGCCGCGATGTAGCGCGACACCGCCGTCGATAAAGCGCGAAGGGCCCGGACCAGTTGGTCCGGGCCCTTCGCGCTTTGTGAAGCGTCCCGCCGTGAAGTTCGCGCGTTACGCCTTGGCAGCCGTTGCGAGCCGACTCTTCTGACGCGCGGCCGCATTGGCGTGGATCAGGCCTTTGCGCGCTGCGCGGTCGAGCAGGCTCACGGCCTTCACACGATCCTCGGCGCTGGCCGTTGGGGCCTTCGCCTTCTTGAGCGCGGTGCGCAGCGCCGATCGCTGGGCGCGGTTTCGCACCGTGGCGGCGCGGGCCTTCCGCATGTTCTTCTTCGCGGACGGGATGTTCGGCACGTCGACTCTCCGTGAAACTGAAATCGAACCTGGTGAAGCGTAGTGAAAAGAGACTCGAACCTTACCGGGGGATGCGCCCGATGTCAAGGCGCCGCAGTCGGTTGAGTCTCCGCCGCGGCGCCCTTGTGTATCGCCCACTCATGTTGCCGAACGCCACTCAGGGCCGGCGCCGATTCCCCATGTTCTGACGCATGGTTTCGACGTTCTTGTCGAACGTCGTTTGCTGCTCGGGCGTGAGCACGGCGCGAACAGCGGCGTTCTGTTGCTGCATCATCTCCATTCGCTTCGCCCGCGCTGTCGAGTCCATTGGCTGACCGGGTGTCATCGCAGGCATCTGGGCGACGAACGCCTGGACGATCGAGTCGACCTTCACCTTCTGCGCTTCGGACAACGTGATGCCCTGCATGAGCCTCTCCATCATCCGGCCACCGCGTCCCTGTCCAGGGCCACCCTGCGCGAACGCCACGGGTGCAGCGAGTGTTACGAGCGTCGCGGCGAGCCCGAATATCCTGACAACTTTCATTGTTCCCCCGTTTCCGACGTTACCTGCATGTCGACCACCATCGGCCGCCATGATGTACACGGAGCGACCGCGAAACGTTGGACGTCCCGAGACTGCGGCTCATTAATGCCAGCCGTTGAATAAAACAGCCTCGCTTGCTTTGACTCACGCGCCGCTCGCCGCTAGCTTTTCGCCGCAGTCGCGGACACGCGGCCGCCTCGGCGTTATGACTCCGGCCCGGCACATCGACCCGTGATGACGGTGACGCTTCCGCTCCTCACGTATTCCGGCGACCTCCTCGGCCCCACAATGCCCGTCGGTGGTGCGAACGCAGCTTGCGCGCGGCGCGTTGCGCGAGTGATACCCGCCGCGTCCACACCTGTCCCCCTTCTGCTGTCGATGGTCAAATCGGGGATCCTTCCCAGCGTCGTACCGAGCTCATGGACATCGATATCCTGATCGAGCCACCGCCGCCCGCGATGGTCGCCTTCGACCCCGCCGCGAGCGCGCCGCGACCGCACGATCAGGCTGGCGACCCCTCGGCGCCCTTCGTCATCGAGCTCACACAGTTCTCGGGGCCGCTCGATCTGCTGCTCTCGCTCATTCGCGACGAGCAGGTGGACATCTATGACATCCCGATCGCGCGTATTGCCGAGCAGTTCCTCGCGCGGATTCACCAGATGCAGCTCGACCAGGCGGCGGACTACCTCGAAATGGCGGCGCGTCTGCTCCGGATCAAGGCGCAGATGCTCTTGCCGCGAAACGAGCTCGACGACGCGTGGGAGGATCCGCGCGCGGAGCTCGTTCGCCGGCTGCTCGAGTACCAGCAGATGCGTGAGGTCGTTGACGTGCTCGAGCGCCTCGGCGAGGATCGGCGCGGCCGGTTTGCGCGGGCCTACGTTCCGCAACAAGTGGCTCCGCCCGCCGCGCCGCTCGCGCTGTCGCTCGCCGAGCTCCTCGCCGCGATCGATCGC